>JBAXQZ010000102.1:0-3909 GCA_037131475.1 bacterium
CTTCAATACCAATAATCTAGAGGTGACAAAGGCAATCTGCAAAGCAGCGAGTAAATACAAAATGCCAATTTTGATCCAAACTACACCTAGCGCTTTGGAATATGCTGGTATGGAGCAAATTTTTGATATTGTGAAAAATGAAATTGAAGCAACCGGTATTCGTGCCGCTGTGCACATCGATCATGGCAAGGATGTCGAGAAGATCAAAGCAGCGATCGATGCTGGCTGGACCTCGGTCATGTTTGATGGTTCGAAATTTGATTTTGATGAAAACGTGCATCTGACTCGACAGGTTGTTGAGTACGCTCATGCAAGAGGAGCCTGCGTCGAAGCAGAGGTGGGGGTGATCGGTCGCGAAGAGGGTGGTATGATATCGGGTACGGCCGTCTATAGCAATCCAGATGAGGTCATGCAATTTGTTGAGCAAACGGGGATTGACTCAGTGGCTGTCTCAATTGGAAATGAGCATGGTGCGCCAGAGGGCGAGAAAATCAAGATAGATCTATTGGCCAAGATTGCTGACATGGTAGATATTCCACTAGTTTTGCACGGCTCATCAGGACTCAGCGAGGGCGATATTCGCTCGTCTATCTCTCATGGGGTGGCCAAAATTAATATTGATACCAATATTCGCAAAGCCTTTGTTCACGAGATTGAGTCGTCCAAACAAGAAGATTATCGAGATATATTTAAAGATGGTATGGAAGAGATCGAAAAAGTCGTCGATCGATATATAAGGTTGTTCGGGAATCTGTAATATTAAGTACTCGTCTTCACTCTGTATTCTGTCATTTCCGTGAAGACGGGAATCTATAGAATAGTTATTTATAATAAATGAAAAAATACTTTGTTTACATACTAGCGAGTCACAAAAATGGCACACTCTATATAGGTGTAACTTCAGATTTATCAAAAAGAGTATTCCAGCACAAGAACAAACTTCTCGAAGGTTTTTCAAATAAATATGATATAAATAAGCTCGTTTATTTTGAACAAACTACTGATGTGAAAGAGGCTATCCTGAGAGAAAAACAAATGAAAAAATGGGAAAGAGCCTGGAAAATACGTTTGATTGAAGAAAATAATCAGGAATGGAGAGATTTATATATTGATATAATATAGTTTGGAATGGATTCCCGTCTTCACGGGAATGACAACTATTTATATAATTGATTGCAAATTCCTTTATAAATATTACAGATAAAGAAGGATGATATGAAATATGACATTTTGACAATTGGGGATGCGCTGGAGGATGTTTTTGTTGAGCCGGAATTGAAAGTCAGGGCTGATCAATCCGTGCTTTCTGGCAAATCGATGAATCTGGAATTTGGTGAAAAAATACCACTTAATTGGGTAAATTTTGAAATAGGCGGGTCGGCTTGCAATGCAGCGGTTGGATTTGAGCGACTTGGCGCTAAATCATGTATTATTGCGATGTGTGGTGATGATGATCCTAAAGACAAAGTTATCAAGCGCTTGAGAAGTGAGAAGGTGGATTGTTCAAATATTATTGTCAACAAACATTATCAGACTGGCTACTCGGTCGTCTTGTCGGTTAAGGGGGAACGAACGATTCTTGTATTTCATGGCCCCAAAGATTATAGCAAGATCAAAATTGATCGTAATATTGAGACGGAGTGGCTCTATTTGGCGCCACTTGGTCATAATACTGATGAGCTCGAGAAAGACATTGTCTCTTTTGCGGCTGAAAAGGATGTTAAAATTGGTTGGAATCCTGGGTCAATCCAGATAAAACAAGGTGTAAATCACTGGAAACATGTCTTGCGATGTACAAATATACTATTTTTGAATAAGGAAGAGGCGCTCAAATTTCTCGGTACTCCGGTGCGACTCGAGATGCGGGAAATATTGAAGCGTCTTCATGCATATGGCCCCAAAATTGTCGTTGTGACTAATGGCAAGGAGGGTGCGGTGGCGTATGATGGCGTGGAATTTAATGCGGCAAAACCAGATTTGAGGGTAGAAAAAGTCGATGCTACTGGCGCGGGAGATTCATTTGCGATTGGCTTTTTGGCAAGACTCATGAATGCTGATTGGCGCTTGGGTGTGACTCCAGATGAGATCAGAGAAGCATTAAATTGGGGGATCAAGAACTCCAATTCCGTCATTCAGTATATCGGCGCTCAAAGGGGATTGCTTACTTTGGCACAGATGAAGAGATAAATTTCCAATTTTCAATTTTCCATCCTTCGCATGAAGCTACAATCCTTCATTACATTACGGACTGCACGGCGGACGGCGCAGCAATTATCAAATAAATTATTAAATTATCAAATATCAAATCCGAAATAACAAACAAATTCTATTTTTTTAAATTTTAAATTTTAAATTAACCTATGTCATTCTGAACAAGTAAGCTCGAGTGAAGAATCTAGCTGTGCGTTCTATTGCCAAACGAGCCCTAGCTCCATGCTCTAGATCCTTCGATAGCTCAGGATGACGCCCCCCATTTTTAAATTTTAAATTTTAAATAACATTTGTCATTATCGGACTTGCGCTTCGATTACACTCACGCCCTGAGCGACAGTCGAATGGGATCCGATAATCTATGGGATAGATAATCCACTTTTTATCCTTATTCGTCATCTTATTCCAAAACTGATTTTTTTGTGCTATGGTTATTTTTGCATATAAATAAATGTATAGAAAAGGATTTTTGATGGAATCAAAAGTTACAAAAGAAAAACACAGTGTGAAAATGACCGTTATGGTCACGCCTGCAGAGATGCTCAAATATTTCGATGAAGCATATAATGCAATGGCACCAGAGGTCAAGATCGATGGTTTTCGCCCAGGCAAGGCACCACGAAATGTAATCGAGGAGGCCATCGGCGTTTCTCGGATTATGTCTCAGGCAATTGATAAGGCAATCGAAGAAAATTATTATGCCGCTTTGATCAAAAATAAATTAATTCCAGTCAACCAGCCAAGTATGGTCATTGATAAATATCCAAAATACGGCGCCACAGTTGAAGAAATCGCTGAAAATTTTGAATTTACAGCAGAATTTGAGGTTATTCCTGAGTTTGAACTCGGTGATTACTCCAAGATTAAAGTTGAAAAAACCAAAAAAGAGGAAGTCAAAGATAGTGATATCGAAAAAATCCTAACACATCTCCAGAAACAAAAGGCTGATTTTGCTATTGTTGATCGCGCAGCCGCCAAGGGAGATTTTGCTGAGATAAATTTCGAGGGTTCGATTGGTCATGTTCGGAAAGATGCGATGTGCTCGAAAAATCATCCCCTCGTGCTTGGCGAGAATACCTTGATCCCTGGTTTCGAAGATGAAATCCTAGGTATGAAAAAGGGCGAAGAGAAAACATTTCCTATTAAATTCCCCAAGGATTATCACAGCAAAGAATATGCTGGCAAAGAGGCTGAATTTAAAGTCACTTTGAACGAGCTCAAAGAGGTCAAGTTGCCAGCTGTTGATGCTGAATTTGCCAAAAACTTTGGCCACGAGACTCCGGAAGAACTCAAGAAAGCAATCGCTGAAAATCTAGATAAGGAGCTTGTCGAGAAAAGCCAAAATGAACTTGAAGCAAAAATTATTGAGAAAATGTTGCCTTTGGTCAAGCTTGAAGTGCCAGAATCATTAATCACCCGTGAGACTGATAGAATGATTGGTGATTATAGTCGTCAACTCGAGAGTCAAGGAATGAACTTTGAGCAATATTTGGCTAGCATCAAAAAAACTGATGAAGAGATGCGCAAAGAGATGCGTACTCAGGCTGAAAAGAACGTCAAAGTCGGTCTAATGCTCGGCAAGGTAATCGAAAAAGAAAAAATCGATGCCGATGCACCAGATGCAGCCAAAAAAGCAATTGAACATTTGGTCAAAACAGTCGTAAAATAGTTATTTATATAAGTAATTTAGAAATAGGA
>JBAXQZ010000103.1:0-3809 GCA_037131475.1 bacterium
GACCAACGTTGTTTATGGCTTTGCAACCACATTGATCAAGGTTCTCGAGGATCTCCACCCGACGCACATCGCTGCCTCATTTGATCTTGCCGCCAAAACGTTTCGTCATGAGGAGTACGCTGAGTACAAGGGGACTAGGGTCAAGGCCGATCAAGAATTGTACGATCAAATTCCGAAGGTCAAAGAGCTTTTGGGCGTCTTCAATATTCCCATTTATGCCCTAGAAGGATTTGAGGCTGATGATTGCATTGGTACTATCTCGGATATGTTTGAGGAGAAAAATCCCAAGCAAAAATTCAAAGATTTCAAAGTTTACATTGTGACAGGGGACAAAGATGCTTTTCAGCTTATCGATGGAAATATTTTTGTCTACAATCTGAAACACGGCCTGCTCTCAGCGCAAATTGTTGATCGAGAAGCCATCACCAAGGATTGGAATCTTGCGCCTGAGGATTTTATCGATTTGAAAGCGCTTGCAGGCGATCCATCGGATAATATTCCTGGAGTGCCAGGCATCGGTAACAAGACAGCCACAATCTTGCTTCAGAATTTTGATTCATTGACAAAGCTTTATGAAAAGATAGAGTCAATCATCCCAATTAAAGAGGAATCATCAGAAATTGATTTGCTCCAAGATAGTGCGATTGAGGTTGCCGCCAAGGAGATGAATCTGAGACCGAGGATTATCAGGCTTCTCGTCGACAACAAAGAACAAGCGTTCTTATCCCAAAGATTAGCAACAATTCGTCGCGATGTTCCGCTTGATTTCAAATTGGAAGATTGCACTTGGGGCGATTATGATCGAGAGAAGGTCAAAGATTTTTTTACTAATATGCAATTTTATTCACTTCTGCGTCGTTTTGGCGCCGAAAGGGGAGAAGCTCCAAAAGAAAAGGAATCACAAAAACAAAAAGCCAAAGATGAACAATTGAGACTGTTGTAAAATTCACCGCAAAAAGGTATTTAAATATGAAACTACTCCAAACAATTTACGATCAAGATATCTTCCCAGATTATGTCGAAGGGGAAAAGATTGAGTATAGGAAGAGGGAAGCAGCCAGGGCGATAGTAGTAGATGATCAGGGGCTCATCGCACTTATGAATGTCTCAAATTGTGGCTACCACAAGCTACCTGGTGGCGGATTGCAAGACGATGAGGGTGCTCCAACAGCGTTAGCCCGAGAATTACTCGAAGAAATAGGTTGCAAGGCCATCATTCAAAAGGAAGTTGGAGAGATTATCGAATATCGAAACGAATTCAATCAAGTCCACTATAATTACTGTTTTATTGCCAAGTTGACAGGTGAAAAGGGTGAGCCCAATCTTGAGGATGATGAGATTGAGAACGGCTTCAAAATTATGTGGGTAAGCATTGATGAGGCGATTAAATTACTCTCAACCGACATAGCCGATAATTATCATGGTAAATTTGTTTTAGCGCGCGACCTAATCTTTTTAACAGAAGCAAAGAAGATTTTATGAATGACTTACAAACAAAAGCTCAAAAACTTGGCATTATTATGCCTGAAATTTCTTCAGAGCAAATAAATGACCAGATTAAGCCAGTGCTTCGTCAGATGGAAGAAGTGGGGATTGGTCTCAATTGTGCCGGCCTCAATAATCTGGCGGATAAATTAACGATTCGCCTGAAGGAGCTCGAAGGGCAGATATACCAAGCAGTCGGCGCTGAATTTAATATTAGTTCACCGATTCAAATGGCGGAGATGCTCTTTGATCGGTTGAAATTACCGACTACTGGGCTCAAAAGGACAAAGTCGGGCGTATCGACTGCCGCATCGGAACTTTCCAAAATATCAAGCGAACATATCGTAATCGCGCTGATCCTGGAGTATCGGGAACTGTCCAAATTGATCTCGACCTATTTGCGCCCATTGCCACTTCTGGTTGACGAAAATTCTCGTCTACACACAACCTATAGCATGGATACCTCCACTGGCCGGCTTTCCTCATCGGAGCCAAATTTACAGAATATTCCCATCAAGGGCACATATGGGGAGGACATTCGTGCGGCTTTCGTGGCAAGCCCTGGTTGCAAGTTGATTGTCGCAGATTACTCTCAGATCGAGCTTCGCATCGTTGCTTGCCTGGCGAAAGACAAGGCCATGATTGAAGCTTTTGGCCGCGATGAGGATATCCACGCTCAGACAGCTGCCGCAATATTCAATATCAATATGGCTGATGTGACGGCAGCTGAACGTCGTGTTGCCAAGGCGGTTAATTTTGGCATCGTTTATGGCCAGACTCCCTACGGTCTTTCTCAGGCACTTGGGATCGAAGTCACGGCCGCCGCAACCTATATCAAAAACTATTTTGATTTGCATACTGGGATAATGGATTATATCAATGATATGATCAGTGCGGCTCACACTGATGGCTATGTCGAGACCATCTTTGGCACGCGTCGATATTTGCCCAATATTAACTCATCAGTTCGCTACATCGCTGAGGGCGAGGAGCGTATGGCGATCAATATGCCTGTTCAGGGGACAGCCGCCGAAATTCTCAAATTGGCGATGATTGAAATGTCCAAGAGATTGGAGTTGATTAATGATAAACGGAAAAATAAAGGCCATGATTGCCCTGCTAGGATGCTACTCACCGTTCATGATGAAATAGTCTTGGAAGCACCAGTGGAGATGGCCGAAGAGGTTGGTAAAATACTCAAAGACACGATGGAAAATGTGATAATCATGTGTGTTCCAATCAAGGTTAGTCTTGGCATCGGCGACAATTGGGCCAAAGCAAAGTAATAAAAGAAAATAGCAAAAATGATTTATTTTTTATATGGTGAGGACAATTATTCATTACATCAAAAGCTTCGCGAGATCGAGCAGTCTTTTCTGGAAGCAGAAAAGACGGATCTCAATATCTCCAAGCTTGATGGTGCAAAGATCAAAAAGAATGATTTTTTGGGCATTATCTCGGCGATGCCATTTTTGGGTACAAAAAGATTAATCATTATCAATAATTTTCTCCTCGAGAATAAAGACGAAACACTTATCAAATATATCGAGAAGAATATGGCGACCTTCCCTGATTATTCCGAGATAGTTTTCGCTGAAAACGGCTTGCCAGATGGGAAAGGCACTCTCTTTAAAGCATTAAAAAAAATGCCAAATGCCATTCAATCCCCTCTGCTTGACGAACGAGCAGTCAAGCAATGGATCGAGGCGAGAGTAGCCGAGCTAGGTTGCAAGATTTATAATGATGCTATTTATAAATTACAATTTTTTGTTGGCGCAGATCTGTGGCGACTCGAGAATGAAATAATTAAATTGAGTATGTATGCAAAACATCGAGGAACGGGGGAGATTGTTCAGGCTGACATTGAATTGCTGGTCCAATCTGAAAATCTACCAGGGGTTTTCGACCTGACTGATGCTATTGCTGCCAAAAATGAGAAAAAAGCGCTCCTCATCCTTCATCAATCCTTAAATGGCGGGGAGGAAGAGATGAAAATGTTTAATATTATCATCAGTCATTATCGAAAGATGTTGATCATTGATGACCTTCTCGTCAACCATCGCCCGCTTGAATTGTCCAAGATCCATCCCTTTGTTGCTAAAAAGATTCAATCGACTCTTCGACTTTTCCGCAAAAATGAAGTGAAGCGCAATTTCCTAATGCTTCAGGATATCGACGTTCGCATCAAGACGGGCAAGATTGACGCCAAGACAGCGCTAGATTGCTTTATTGTAGATTGTTGCAGCTAGCTTTTTTCTGTCATCCCGTACTGTAAGCTTGTGGATTCGATTCCACTCACCATGCTGTCATCGACTCTGAGGTGA
>JBAXQZ010000104.1:0-3751 GCA_037131475.1 bacterium
AGCTAACTTCGGTCGGTATATTGTTCATCAAGAAAATTTTCTTATCAGCCGTATAAGCAAAGCCAATCTCCATCAGAGTATTGCCACCAACATAGTTTTTGATGCCGTTCTTATCATAATTGCATACCAGTATCGCATCACTCCCCATGATCAATCCATGCCAAATCTTGATAAAATTGTATTTTTTCTTCACCTCCGCATGATCTTGGACGATTCCATCGATTAAGGCTTTGTTGGTCCCATCAGCGATACCGAAGACATCAGCGTGCATGATCGGCTCATGACCCAATTTTTCCAATTCTCGATAAGCCGCCACCATCTTGTCAGCATGCTTCATACTCCCACAAATAGTGATTTTCATATTATTAATCCCAAATTATAATTTACATTCTATCATACACATTATTATATGCAAAAATACAAACAATTTCCCTCTCCACACACAAACCGACAAAGTCTTGAAAAATCCCAAAAGATAAGGTAATATAAGCTAGTACTTGAAATTGCACGGTGTTAACAATTGATAAATTTATTTGGGCCCTTTAGTCCCGACAAGATCCTCGGGATCGAGGACTTAGTTGGTTAGCGAGCCGATGACAATCGGCTAGGTCAGGAAAATCAGATGATTGGAATTGTTTACATTCTAATACTGAGTAATGGTCAATATTATGTTGGCTCAACAAATAATCTTGAGCGACGATTAACCGAACATAATTCTGGAAAAACCCCAAGTATTAAATACAAATTACCAGCACGTTTAATATTTCACCAAGAATTTGCGACTTTAATTGAGGCCCGTCAGGCCGAATATAAAATCAAAAGACAAAAAAGTCGCAAATTAATTGAAGAAATACTTCAAAGAGGTTGTATTTGAATTATCTTGTATGGGCCCTTTAGCCCCGAGAAGATCCTCGGGATCAAAGACTTAGTTGGTAGAGTGAGCCGATGGCAATCGGCTAGGTCAGGAGAGATTTAATTAAACACAATTTATTTGGGCCCTTAGCTTAGTTGGTAGAGCGCCTCGTTTGCACCGAGGAGGTCAGGAGTTCGAATCCCCTAGGGTCCACCAGTAAATTTTTTAGCGTATTTATGCAGAATGGGAGCGACAATTTCGGTGTTCCAAAGCCCGTTTTGAGTGAGTAGGTAGGATTTTCCTCAAATATCATGTTGTGAATCATAATTTTCAGCTTCAGGTCTGCCTTTTTCCATATTTTGGCAGGAGTTCCAAGAAGATTTAGGGCTAAATTAAGAGCTTCGTAAAAGTTAGGCTCTTTTTTTATTTCTAAGTTTTCTTTTAGTTCCTTGATCTTACTATCTAGTCCCTCAATTTTCGCTTCATAACGGTCTCTAATGCTCTCCGACTTTGTTGTCGGCATCAATTTAATGTATTCATCGATTTGCTCCTCTATTTCTTTTATTTCTTTTTCTTTGGCGACGTTCATGTTTTTATTCCCTTTCATCTTTTTCTGCCAAATCTTGGTGGCAGCCATTCTGACTAATTCTACGACCTCCTTGTCTATTTTAATTTCATCTAATAATTGGATGTAATCTTGTTCGAGCTTGGTAACACTAAAGTTCTTTGGGCTAGCGGCGCAAGCTTTGTTATTGCAGGTATAGTGCGCATAATACTTGTATTTGCCCCTACATGTGCTCCCGGTGAGCGGTTTGCCACAAATACTACAGCTGACAATACGACGAAGTGGAAACTCGAGATTATCGGTCTCTCGCGGTTTTCTTTCACGACGTTTGATCTTGTCCTTTATCTTATTAAAAGTCTCTAGTGTAATAATTCTTTCATGATGCCCCATACGCCTAGGAATACCCCATTCAGGGTATTCAATCTCGCCGGTATAGAGAACCTCAGTAATAACTCTCTTTACAAAATTTAGATCAATTTTTTCGTATCCCAAAAGTTTATCAAGATTTTTTGATCGGTAAAATTCAAGCAAATCAACCTGTTTGACCAATCGGTTGTCAGCAAATTCTCTTAATCCCTCTGCAATGACATCAGTGACAGGCTTGATTGGAAACAGCAATTTGCCGTGCTCTTTGTCTTTTCTGTATTCATAACCCGCTGGTGCATTAAAACACCAATAGCCTCGCTCTATTCTCGCTTTCATCTTTTGGCAAACCTGTCTTCTGTTTTGTTTGCGCTCGAGCTGATTTTGAGCGGCAAATATTGTTTCAACAAATTCTCCCTCAGCGCTATCATCGAAATGATAGTTGAGACATTCCAGTTTCGCATCTCGACTCTTTAATTGAGCTCTGAGCTTGATATGAACCTCGAGATCTCGGGCAAACCTTTTGAGATCATCAAATATGACAACATATTTCTGCTGCCAGTGCTGATCCAAGTACTTAATTAGTGCCTTCATGGCCGGTCGAGCAAAAAGACTACCGGATATACCTTCGTCTCGAAAAACATTCTCGACTTGCAAATTTAGAGAAGCGGCATATTCTCGGCACCTGTGTTCCTGGCTATCTAAACCATTACCCTCTTTGACCTGTTTTTCAGAGGAGACTCGGCAATAGATCACTGCTTTTGTGTATTCTTGTGCCATACGCCTACTTAAACTCTTCTAAATATGTATTCAAAATACTATCAACGATACCGATCAAATTATCTTTAATCACTGAAATTCTTTGATCTGTGAGGTCGTATTTCCCAAGACATTTTTTGCACTCTTCATTCGTGATAATTTCATTATCACGCTCATAGTCATAAAATTCTATTGTCTTGCTTGAGTCACCTGGTTGTGCTTGAATTAAGTCCATTTTCCCCTCACATTGTTGTTATATATACATTATATTATGGTTATATCTACAATGTCAACAAGTAACGAAGCTGAATATTTTTAAATTATTAAGTCCTGTATACAACAAATTAACTATGAAAAATCTATATTGTCAGCAATATTATTAATTTGAGCAATCGTCGATATTGTGCTTAAATATAGCTAGCATACACTTCCCGAAAGGAGAATGAGCAGATGTCGACAGATATTCTTCACCCGCCCATGCAATTGCATGTTGGCCAGAGAGTTCGCTCTCGTATCAATCACCAGATTTTCGAGGTAGTGGCTCTCCCTGAGTCCGGTGATTATGCGCACAAAGGCATGGCCAGATTCAAACTGGCCGATAGCAATGACGCTGGTTGTTGGAGTCCTGTATCTAGTGTTAGACTAATTTAACCTGAGCCGAATGACTGTCCGGTCCAATATAGCTTGCTATATTGGACCACAAACCAGAGCAATTAAATATTGATTTCTCTGGTTTTTTTAGTGCCAAAAACACAAATAAGGAATATTTTTCTTCCCACCAGTCTTCTCAGTGTATAAAAAAATAGGTTTGCTTGCCTCAAGGTCGTTCATCTCATGGGGTGCTCCACCTTGACCCAATCAATCCTATTTTTTTGAGTTCGTGACAGACAGGCGGGAAGGTCGATCGCCTCAATATATATTAATTAAGAAGAAAGGAAGTTAGGATGATACTAACTAAGATTGTTATGATTTCAATGTTAAATGATAAGTTTAGGCATAGTGGGTTTGGAGTTACGCTGACTTGCGGAGTGCAATCAGTTACTGATCTAAATGGGCTCATGAGAGCGATACGAGAGTATGAGGATTTCACAGAGGATAATGACCCGTACGGAGAGCACGACTTCGGTAGTTTGGTCTGGTACGGGGATAAGATCTTCTGGAAGATTGACTACTACAATCAGACTCTTGATGAATGGGAGGATCCGCTCTCA
>JBAXQZ010000105.1:0-3732 GCA_037131475.1 bacterium
TGGCTGCCACTTGAGACCAGGAATCTTAATTACTATAGCACAAGATCCCGTTTCATATGCTTACAGTACGGGATGACACCCCAACGCCTGTCATTATCGGACTGGATCCGATAATCTATGGAAAAAGTCAAACCTCTTTGTCTCTTGCTCGTCATTCTGAACAAGTAAATTAAAGTGAAGAATCTAGCTATGCGTTCTATTCCCAACGAGCCCTAGCTACCGGCTCTAGATCCTTCATAAATTCAGGATGACACACTGATTTTTAAATTTTAAATTTTAAATTTTAAATTGCTCCTTACCAACTGCCAACTACCAACTACTAACCACTAACTACTAGCCATCTTATACCCAAATCCCCTGACTGTTTGAATAAGCGCTTTCTGAGATTTAAATGGTTTGTCGATTTTGTTGCGAAGATATCCAATATATACCTCGACTGTATTAAACAATATATCTGAATCGTAATCCCAAACATGGGCGATAATATTCTCTTTGGTGAGTATGTGACCACTATTTCTCATTAGATATTCCAATAAAGCGAATTCTTTGCTAGATAGTGAGATTAATTTACCATCACGCACTACTTCATACGTTATATTATTTAAGGATAGATCCCCAACATGTAAAATACTTTCTTTGACCTCCTGTGGCCGACGAAGCAAAGCTCGGACACGAGCCAACAGCTCTTCAAAGGCAAACGGTTTCACCAGATAATCATCTGCCCCTGCATTGAGCCCCTCAACACGATCTGAGATTTTGTCCTTGGCGGTCAATATTAGGACTGGTGTATTGTTCTTCTCTTTTCGCATCGCCTGACAGATCTTGATGCCATCAACTTCGGGCAACATACGATCAAGTATGACCAAATCATACGGCAATGATAATGCAGAGCCAAGGCCGTCCTTGCCGTCATAGGCCACATCCACAGCAAAAGATTCCTGCTCGAGGCCCTTCTTGATTGCATTGGCTATTTTGTGGTCATCTTCAACAATAAGTATTCTCATAACATCCCTTCAATATACACTCAGATTTAATCAGGCCTCATCTCACCCTGCATAGCTTGGGCGAAGTAGGGTGATCATCTTCGACTATTAGTATTCTCATAGTGATATTTTGACACTAATTTCTGAAAGAAAGCTGAGAATATCTAGGGCTCTATTTGTCGACTATTTCGACTTTGGTCATTTTGTCGCCCATAGAAATCTTGCTCACCACATCCATGCCAGCGGTCACTTGTCCGAAAAGGCTATAATCCTTTGGCAACGATGGCTGATCTTTGAGACAGATGAAAAATTGTGAACCATTGGTATCCGGTCCTGCATTAGCCATCGCCACACTCCCTTGGAGATATTCACCGATAACTTTCTCATCTTCAAATTGATAACCTGGACCGCCTGTGCCGTCTCCACCTGGGTCGCCGCCTTGAACAACAAAGCCTGGGACTACACGATGGAAGGTGAGACCATTATAAAAACCTTTTTCGGCAAGATAGACAAAATTACTAACTGTCTTTGGCGCCTTATCGCCATATAGATCAAATTCAATCAAACCTTTATCAGTCGTGATAACTGCTTTTTTGTTCATTATCTTGCTATCTTCCAAAACGCCTGGAAATGACAAACCGCTCATGATTTTCTCCTTGTCTTCTTTGGTTGGTCCCTGTGCCTTTTTGGGCCAGAGAAAAAATACCAAAATTAATAAAATTATTATTACAATTGCGCCAATCAATTTTTTCATATACTCCTTTTGTTACTCTTTTACAGTAAAGGGATTCGCGAAAAAAAGCAATATCGGCAAGAAAATTACAATTCTAATCGTGGAAATAATATCGATTTACGAGGCCAAATATATTTATAAATTTATTCATTGAAATTGAGCGAAAAATGTAGTAAGATATATCAAGTATTCGGGGATCGTCTAATGGTAGGACATCGGCCTTTGAAGCCGCGAATCATGGTTCGAATCCATGTCCCCGAGCCAAAAAAAATGAGCATCGCAAGATGGTCATTTTTTTAATGTTTAATGTACTTAGATTTTCCGTGTTTATTTTTTACTAAATAAAATGTTTTTCTATCTCTGCCAGCGCTGCTAGATTATTTGGATCTGTGACCAATTTTCTGGCTGTAGTGATCGATTTCCAGCCCATTTCATAAAATTCTTTTACTGTTAGTTCTGGATCGGGATTAAATATGCTCATATCTAGGGGAATAAAATACCAGATGTCATAATGAAGCTGGCACTTTCCTGCGAGTATATTATTTATTTTTGTAATTGTGAGAAATTCTGGTTGATAAGTTGATTGGAGATGCGTGCCATTCCCCCACTCTTCTCCTGTTTCTCTCTTCAATGTGTCTATGGGTAATTCACCTAGATCAACATGCCCGCCGTTGAAAAGCCACTGATTGGCCTTTTTGTGGTGACCAATAAATACTTGTTTGTTTACGGGGTCAAAAGCAGCAAAATATACACAAAGATGCGTCGATGGATTTTCATCTCGGGTGATGGCACCTTCCGAGATTCTCTTTGCAAACTGTGTCTTAATATTCGCATCGCAAGGGATGTTCTCTATTATTTTTTTATAATGATCTAAATAGGCTGATGTATTTTTCATTTAGATTTGGATTAATAAATATACAATAACAATCTATCACTTTTAAGACAATCTGCCCAGATTTGATTTAATGCCAAAGTTTTCTATGGATACTTTTGCTTAATGTCCGATTATTATAAGTATAATAGAGAAGTAACGAAAACACCCCCAAACAGTAATCTGTTTGGGGGTGCGTTGTTATGGAACCATACGGTCCCTATTTGATTGTCGTTTCATCGACCACCTCTCCGGCTTCACCCTCCATAACATCGAGGGAATGACCGATTTTTGTTAAGGTGTTTGCCAGAGGCGACCCCTCAAGCATCTTGAGCAGACCAGCGTTTCCTCCAGCACCTAACAGGTAGCCAAGTTCTCCGGTGGCAGTTGGTAGACTGGCAGCAAACTGAGTCAAGACTTGTTTGTCGCCGAGACCCTCAATGGCCTCTATCAGTCCTGGCTGAATTGCCTTCAGGCGCTCAACATCGGCTTCAGAATGAGCCTTGAGAACTCCTATCTCAATTTCCGCCAGTTGTTTGCGCAGTTCGATTACTATTGCATGACGTTCCTGATCCATCCCTACTTTAGCAGTCGTTGCGGCCATCTCACGTTGGCGCCGAATTTCAGCGAGCAATGTATCGGCATCTTCCATCGCCTTATTGATCGCATTTTGGAATTTCAGGGCTTGGTCACGCGCATCTTGGTCACGCTTGACCTTTTCTGTTTCGAGACGTTGTAGGCTTTCAGCTTCCGTACGTCTCACATTCTCTGTTTGAGCAATCTCTGCAATTCTGAGGGCATTCTTGGCTTCGTTGATCTCCGCCTTGCGTTTCAGGGCGGTCAACTCGGCTTCGGCCGAAACACTCAGGATCGAGAGATTGACTATCGCGCGATTTGCCGTAGTCAAACTATCAGCAATTGCTGGATCGTTGATGACGGTGTCCAGTACTTCGACTTCGTTCACAACCATATTATTTTCTGCGAATGTATGATTGGGACGATGTCCGCCCTCAACTTTCTCGCCAAGAATCGTGTCACGGATGAATTCGGGCAGTATCGGGTACAACTCATCCAGTGTTTTCTGACGAGCAGCCGCACGGAGACGACTGCGCTCATTATCACACAGCAGCTTGACATAGTCCTTG
>JBAXQZ010000106.1:0-3701 GCA_037131475.1 bacterium
GTGAAACCTTTGGTCTGCTTGGTGAGAACGGTGCAGGGAAGACAACCACGCTCGAGATAATAGAAGGCCTTCGCCGATTGAGTGGGGGAACAGTTTCAGTTCTTGGTGAAGATGTGAGTCATGGGGCGAAAAACAGCATCAAGGAGCGTATTGGTGTGCAATTGCAGTCTTCGGCATATTATCATTTCCTGACCCTCAAGGAGATTTTGGAGCTATTTGCTGGCTTTTATGAGAAAAGCTTGGATGTAATGGAACTACTACGTATGGTTGACCTCGAGGGAAAAGCCAAATCATTGGTAGGTGCTTTGTCGGGTGGACAGAAGCAACGTTTTTCGATTGTTGCGAGCCTTGTCAACGATCCTGAAATTGTTTTCCTTGATGAACCAACGACGGGGCTAGATCCAGTGGCGAGACGAAATTTGTGGGATTTGATCACAAAGATCAAGTCGCAGGGCAAAACAATTATTCTCACGACTCACTATATGGAGGAGGCGGAGGTTCTCTGTGATCGGATTGCGATAATGGATAAAGGTGAGATATTGACGATAGGGGAGACTCATAAGTTAATAGAGAGCACCAAAAATCCTTTCAAAATGAGCTTCGTTGTGCCCAATCCTGACAAAAAAATAATCACGCAGATAGGGGAAATAGGTGAACTTGATAATCTGGCCGGCAAATCAAGCCACTTTGAGTTAAAATTAAAAACTCAAGCGAATGTTAATCAGGCGATGGTATTAATTCAAAAATTAAATCCAGAAAGCTTGACCGTCGGTCGCGCATCGCTCGAGGATCTTTTTATCGAGCTGACCGGCAAGACGATTGGAGGCGAAAATGCTTAAACTTTTTATTGCAGATCTTCGAATGTTGGTTCGCAACAAGCAAAACCTATTTTGGGCTTTGATGTTTCCCCTACTGTTTACCTTTATTTTTGGCTTCTTTTTTGGGAAAAATTCGACAACGGGAAATATCATACTAATTAATCGATCAAATACTGAGATAGCAAAAACCTTGGAAACAACCTTGATAGATGCAAAGATATTTAAGGTGGATACTAGCTTCACTGATATTGATAAGGCATCCGATTTGGTCAAAAAGAGTACGGTTGCAGCAGTATTGGTCATACCGGAAAATTTCGGCTCATTTGCAGCTGATGCGCCGAAGCAATTACAAGTAATTGATGATCCTGGAAATGCGACTACCAATACGATTCTTCTGGGGTTCTTGGACAAATTTACGACCAATCTGACCTTCCAAATCAACAAGATTGATGGTCCGTTGTATACCGTTGACGAGCAAAAGGTGAATACGCGAACGCTTGGCTACTTTGATTTTGTATTAGCGGGAATACTGGGGTTGGCTTTGATGAATTCATCGATTATCGGTGTGGCGGTGGGTATGTCCAAATATCGCGAGGATCAGATATTGAAACGTCTGACGACAACACCAATGAAATCATGGTGGTTTATCTCTGCTGAAGTTTTGTCGCGCTTGGTGATCAATCTGGTCCAGATAAGTATCATCCTACTTATTGGCAAAATCTTTTTTGATGCTCATATTTATGGGAGTCTGTGGGTCATATTTCCCTTGGCGCTTCTTGGCGGTATACTCTTCCAGTTGATTGGTTTTGTGATTGCTTCTTTTGTCAAAACAACAGATGCGGCTCAGGGGGCCGCGACAGCCATCACGATCCCAATGATGTTTCTAGGAGGCGTATTTTTCCCTATTGACGGCTTACCTAAATGGCTTTTCTCTATTGTGCAATATCTTCCCATCGCACCATTATTGCGAATGATTCGAGGCGTAGTCTTGGATGTTGCCTCGCCCTTTGCCAATCCCATGAATATGATTATCGTGGCACTTTGGATTGTAGTAAGTTTATTGATTGCTACCTGGAAATTTCGTTTGAGTGAGGATTGAAAAGATTAAGTCGGTGCGGATATCTTTTTTGCAATATTAGTATTGCATTAATATGGTAATATATTAATTGTTATAAGAAAATAATTTGGAGATTTTATGGAAATTTTGCGAAATATGTGGCGAAGAAAGTTTCGGACTTTTTTGACAGTGATGGGAATTACTATCGGTATGTTTGCTTTTACAGTCATGGGTAGTATGGCATTAAAATTGAATAAAATGATTGATGGCGGAAAGCGATATATCACTGGGCAGATTACCATAGAGCCAAAGGGGACGGATTATGCATCTGGTACCTCTTCGACGTTGCCGGTTGATCTACTCAACAAGATATCCAAGGTTGATGGCGTCGAGGGTGTCGAGGGTTCTGTTAGTCTGGCAGTGGATGAGCCAAATCCAGATGATCCGACAGGTGGAATGAGCTTCGGTACGCCGCCAACTATTTATAGTTTTGATCCAAATTCGACCTTCAAAAATAAAAATTGGGCAACGCTTGATATGAAGACGGGCCAAATTATCGATAAAAACTCAGCCGTAAATGATATTTCCATCGGAATTACAGTCGCTACTGACAAAAAATGGAAGGTTGGGGACAAGGTGGTCATCAGGAAACGCGAATTTAACGTGGTCGGAATACTTGAGAAGACTATGACCGGTCCGGATTCCTATGTCTTTATGAATATTGTGCCAGCACGTGAACTGTTTGTTGAGGCAAATCCCTTCTTGAAATCATTGAAAGAGCAGTCTGACAAATCGACAGCTATTCCAGAGACAGAGCTTGCGAAGTTGTCACCAGCGGCAAGAGCGCAGATTACCCAAGCAAAACCATTTAAGATGGAGGATATTTCAACCTCAGCATCTGTATCTTGGAAAGACAATGTAGATCCTGACCAACTTTCTACTACAATCAAAGATCAATTCAAGGATGAAGTTTTGGTCCTGTCACCCAAGAAGATGGGAGAGATGATCGACAAAGCTTCTACGACGATGAATGCGATTATTTTTGGTGCTGCTTTGCTTGCCCTCATCGTTGGACTATTTTCAATTGTAAATACGATGGTGATGTCTATCTCCGAAAGAACAAAAGAGATAGGGATCAAAAAGGCACTTGGCGCCTCAAATCGCTCGATACTTTTTGAGTACACACTTGAAGCCGGATTTATCGGGTTGTTGGGCGGTGCAACTGGAATGGGACTTGGCGTATTGACGGCAATTCTGATCAACAATAAAATGGCAAGTCAGGGTGCTGAAATTTTCCTTATTCAGAGTAATTTCATGATTGGTGTCCTCGTTTTCTCTTTTGTAGTTGGCATACTTGCTGGGATTATTCCTGCAATGCGTGCAGCAAAACTCAAAGTAGTTGACGCAATCAGAGAACTTTAGTAATCAAAATAATTTAAGGATGAATATGGAAAAAATCATTGTAAAAGCAATAAATCTAAAAAAAACATACAAAATGTCCAAGACAAATACTGTCAAAGCCCTGGATGGAGTCGATCTTGAGATAAAAGAGGGCGATTTCTCCGCAATTGTGGGGCCATCTGGCTGTGGTAAATCAACGTTGATGCATATATTGGGTCTGCTCGATAAGCCAGATAGCGGGACTTTGATGATCGATGGAGATGATTTGAGTAGTCTCAAAGAGAGTATTGCCTACAAGATAAGGGCAAAAAAAATTGGTTTCATTTTTCAGGGCTTTAATTTAATTCCTACATTGACTGCCTTTGAAAATGTCGTCTTGGCTGGCAAATATCGTGGTACGAAAATCGCTGAACGTAAAGCTAGGG
>JBAXQZ010000107.1:0-3668 GCA_037131475.1 bacterium
GTTGCATCGTTTTCCCCTATTAAAATACTTACTTTTATTGTATAATAGCCACCACAATATTGCAAATAAATAAATAGGTGATAAAAATATTTATAAGTCTAGGAGTGAGTATTAATAGCTTGAGGGGAACATAAGACGAGAGGTCAATTTAAAATTTAAAATTTAAAATTTAAAAACAGGGGCGTCATCCTGAGGCATCGAAGGATTTCGTCACAAGCGCGAGCACTTCGGTAGAGCTTTTTATACTGTCATTTCGACTCGGTGAAACCGGTCGAACAAGTAATCGTGTAAGGTAAATAAAACTATAAAATTACAGACATCTATTGACAAGTATCAAGTATCACTTTATACTTTACATTATGAAAAACATTATAAATACAATTGAAGAAAAAAAGAAAAGGCTCGATATCTACCGACCGCTTCCAAAAGAGCAGGTGGCGAATCTTGAGGAGTGGTTCAAAGTAGAATTGACCTACAACTCAAACGCTATTGAGGGTAATACCCTTGACAGAGATGAGACTGCCCTGGTAGTAGAAAAAGGCATTACAATCGAGGGCAAGACGATCAGAGAACACTTAGAGGCGATCAATCATGCCGAGGCTTTGGATTACCTAAAAGATCTCGTAAACGAGAAGCGAGAACAATTAACAGAGCGAGATATTTTGCAGATCCATTGGCTTGTGCTCAAAAAGATTGATGATGAAAACGCTGGAAAATACCGGAGAGTAGCCGTCAAGATTTCAGGTAATGATCTAGTATTACCAGATCCGATCAAAGTGCCTGAGCTTATGACTGAATTTATCAAATGGCTTACAGGCAAGAACGTCGACTATCCGATCAAAATAGTGGCCGATGCTCACTTCAAATTAGTAACGATTCACCCGTTTATTGATGGCAATGGCCGGACAGCTCGTCTCTTGATGGACCTGCTTTTGATGCAATACGGCTACCCGCCAGCTATTATCAAAAAAGAAGAAAGACGAGTTTATATTGAATCTCTGAACAAGGGCCAGACAACGGGAGACTTAGCGGACTTCTATAATTTCATATACACCACAGTCGAACGTTCGCTTGATATTTATCTTGATCTACTAGAACCATCTGAGAAAGTTGAAAAAGTGGAAGAAAAGGGTGTTGTCGCGGCAAAGAGACTATTGAAAATAGGAGAACTAGCCAAAGAAAGCGGTGAGGCAATCTCTACTATCAGATTTTGGGCGCAAGAAGGCTTATTCGACATTGCAGACTATACGGCGGGCGGTTATATGCTCTTTGATCAATCTATGATCGAGCGAGCAAAGATGATAAGGAAATTGCAGGAAGATGAGCGATTAACAATTTCTGAGATAAAAGAAAAGTTAACGAATGGGAAAAATCTTTGACACGAATTAGTCTCAAGATCCTAAAAACACCCTTCGCCCATCCTTCATTAAAATTACAATCCATCATTATATTACGAATTGCACGGCAAGTTACTGATGACGAACAGGAACAAAAGAGGATTATCTTTTTCCATAGATTCCCGGGCACCACTCTTCACAGAACACCGCTGGTCCTGAGAATGACAAAGCGTGGGGTGTCATCCCGTACTGTAAGCGTGAGATACGGGATCTTGTGCTATAGTAATTAAGATTCCTGCCCTTACGTTCGGCTGCGCTCAGTATGGTGAGTGGAATCGAATCCACAAGCTTTCATATAGCAATGACAAAATCATTATTTGTACAATTATATGTTATCTGAGCGATCTGTATTTAGTATGCCATTACTTAATTGCTTTCAGATAATCCTTTGTCACTTGATATTCGGGATCGATGGACTGGGCTTTTGTTAGTGCTGCTCGGGCATTATCAAAGTATACTTTTTGTTGAGCTTTGTCGATTTCGAGCGATTGCCCACATTTGAGATCACTGATACCGAGGTAAAGCCAAGCGTCGCGGTAGCTTGGATCCATCTGCACCGCAGTATCGGCGGCGATGATTGCAATCTGATATTCGCCGCGATCAATCATTGCTCTTGCGAGCTCAGTTTGCTTGGCCGTATTGGCCGATATTTTCTCGGCTTGTTGGATCAAGGCAAATGTCTCTGGCTTTTTCTCGGCCAAGAAATCGGCCAATTTGGTGATATCGCCGTCGGCGGCTTGAGAGAGCTTGATCCGTTCTCTGGCCTCATTATTTCTCCGTACGATATTGGACTTTTCGTATTCCAGTCTCGCGTGCAGATATTGTTTGTTGATCAAAAATTCATCACCGCTCTGGATATAATTTTGTGCCCATTTGCCTCGGAGTGGCTTCGTAATCAATACCAAAAAGGTAATCCCAATTGCCACGATCAGGAGAATCGCCAAAGCCTTGCGAAAAGGATTTTTGATCGATCTGATCTCCGCATCAATAAATTTTTGAGAGGGAACACGCATATAAATACCCAATGTAGATAAAATTAATGAGTTAATTCGTTATCAATTTTTTAGCAAATAAACAGCGAGCAAGATCGCGGCGAAGATGAGGCGATACCAGGCAAAGACAGAGAAGCTGCCCTTCTTGAGATAATCGAGTAAAAATTTGATGAAAACAAAGCCAAATATCGCGGAAGTTGCGACGCCAATCCAGAAGGAGATGGACAGGTCGCCACCAGAAATATCCTTAAATTTGAAGACAAAAGCGCCCACCATCGCCGGCGTGCCGAGGAGAAAGGAGAAGCGGGCTGATTCTTCGCGATTTAGTCCCTGAGTGCGAGCGGCGACCATGGTGATGCCCGATCTCGAGACTCCGGGGATCAGTGCCAAGCACTGCGCTAGGCCTATCAATATACTTTTCTTGTAGCCCATATTTTCGAGCTTTTGGTCTTGACTCGAATATTTATCAGCCGCCCAGAGGCAGATACCAAAGATCGCAAAATTCGCAGCGAGGAGTATTGGCGAGTGGAAATAATTTTCAACATACTTATCCAGTATCAATCCCACAATCATCGCTGGGATCGAAGCAACGAGAATCTGCCACAGTAAATTTCGAGGATATTTTGAGGTTGCTTTGGTGGTGTCTTTCGAAAATGCACCTTGAATAATCCTAAGCCAATCTCGCCAGAAGAAAGCAAGAAGTGCGATTGCGGTGCCAAAATGCAAAGCCACATCATAGGCGAGCGAATGCTCAGGCCATCGGAAAATATAGGGGAGCGCAATGAGGTGACCCGATGAGGAGATCGGTAAGAACTCAGTAATGCCCTGCGTTGCACCGATAACGATGGATTGAAGTATATTTGTCATGAGGTTATTCTAGCGAAAAAACGTAAATGATACAAGGCAGGAAGGGAGGCAATAGAAAATTAAAATTTAAAATTTAAAATTTAAAAAATGGTTCGTCATCCTGAGGTATCGAAGGATCTAGGGCATGAGCTAGTGCTCGATGGGAGTATAGAACGCCTTGCTAGATTCTTCACTTTTATTTACTTGTTCAGAATGACAGATGCTTATTTAAAATTTAAAAAAGAGGGGTGTCATTCCTGGCTGTAAGCTTGTGGATTCGATTCCACTCACCATGCTGTCATCGACTCTGAGGTGAGCGGCCCTCATCGCTCAGACTCGAAGAGAGCACAGTCGAACGCAAGACACGGCCCCGAAAGCAGCTCAATCGGGGTAAAAATCTTAATTACTATAGCACAAGATCCCGTATCTCACG
>JBAXQZ010000108.1:0-3634 GCA_037131475.1 bacterium
GACCTCATTGGACCATCTTCCA
This sequence comes from bacterium, assembly GCA_037131475.1. Taxonomy (GTDB): domain Bacteria; phylum Patescibacteriota; class UBA1384; order XYA2-FULL-43-10; family 1-14-0-10-43-13; genus JBAXQZ01. The sequence continues at coordinate 23 of JBAXQZ010000108.1, forward strand.
ATTTGTATTTCTCGATGAGGTATCTGAACCTCTTTAGTCGCGATTTTGGCGTTAGCAAGGAATTCCTTGCTATTCATTTTTGCCTGGTCGCTTGTCACGCCAATCAGGGGGACTAAGAACCCCGTCTGGGACGGAGTGATCGTTTTTAATTCCGGAACGTCAAATGGTTTATTACAACCACTCCCCATCAACACGATGAACAGGGCGACTAACACAGTGACTACTAGGATTACGTTCTTCTTCATAACAATTCTCCTATGACAGTTATTCACTGTCGGTCGTTGCCGTCTTGGCAGAAAAAATCTCCTTCTTGAAGATTAGCAAGATAATGGCAATGATGACCAGCCAACTCCAGTTGAAGACTGAGCAGACTGTGTTGTATGTCTGCCAGTTCACAAATGATTCGGGCGTGTTGGATAATTGCCCAAGGGCGACTGCGTTCGAAGCCAGTGGCTTGAGCGCATTGGTCATCCATGTAGAAAGTACTCCGTACAAGACCAGTATGATCACTGACCACATGATCTTCGCGGTCGGAATTTTCTTGGCCGGTTCGTTGCCGGCTATTGGTAGTACCATAAATCTCTCCTTATGGTTTCAAAGTATGCGCGAAAATCCGCGCAGAATGGTTAAATTAACCAGATGCATAATAACATTATGAAGTCTATATGTCAATACCAAATTAGAGAATGCTCAGAGTATTGAAAATATTCAATTTTTTTAGTATTGTCTCTTTGTACGTGAGTACAATCTATTTTGGGAGGTGAGTATGAAAAAGCTCACTCTGTTATTACTGACCATGGCCTTGGTAGCCTTGGCATCGAGAGTGTTTGCCCAAGACCTCATCACTGATCTTATCGCTTTTCGTACTGGCGAAACTGTCTTCAATATGCCAGCATCGGACAGTGTTAATTTGAAGATGATAGGTCTCGGCACGGGTAGTAGGATATTCGGAGCAAATGCACCGATCACGATAGCTGACGACGAAAATCTTTTTCTCGTCGCTAGATCTGGATTATGCTATCGCCCTGAATCAGCGAGTTGGAATGAGGGAGTCTTTGTCAATATTCCTGTCGAGGCGATTTACTCGGTAGGGCCGGAGACGCTGATGATATTGAAAACCGACAATTATATCCCCATATCATCTCGAAATAGTGGCTTCGTAAACTACGAAGCTGCAGTCGCACAAAATGTCTCGAATCTCGATGGTTTTGTGATCGGAGGTCTTGGCCGCGAAGGAGTCAGTGATTATTGGAAGGTTGGTTATTATCGGCCTATTCCATACACTAATATGCTCGTAAATCTATGTTACTATGGTGGAGGCATCAAATCGCTATCCCTGGGGATAGGACTTACGTCCAACTAATCTTGCAGTCCTCGCCGTCATATCTTGACGGCGAGGACTTTTTTATCCAAAAAGTGGACGGATTGGCTGGTAAAATTAATTTTATAATTTAATATTATTTCAATCTCTTGCTTCTTGTGATTGTGAGTGGGTATAATTGATTTATTATGAACAAAGATGAAATAAAAATTCGAATTGAAAAATTGCGTGAGTATATTGATGATGTGCGGTATCGCTATCATGTATTGGATGATCCGAGTGTGACTGACAAAGATTATGATTCCTTGATGGATGAGCTTGTCGGGCTCGAGCGAGAAAATCCTGAATTTTATGATGCCAATTCACCATCGCAAAAAGTTGGTGGAAAGGCACTCGATAAATTTGTAAGCATTGTTCATCAAAAACCGATGATTTCTTTGATGGATGGCTTTGAGTAGATTTAAATGAAGGAGTGGTATCTGCGGATGGTGCGACTTGTCGTGAGCGAGCGAATCGAGCAATCGGGCTTTTATTGTGAGATCAAGATGGATGGTCTGGCGGTCTCTCTCGTATATGAGAGAGGAGATCTTGTATATGGTGCGACTCGGGGTGATGGTCAAGTGGGTGAGGATATTACTGAAAATATCAAAACAATCCGTAGTATTCCGTTGAAATTACGTCAGGAATCAAAATACTATGATTTTGCTCAGCAAAATCGAGTTGAGATACGGGGTGAGATCTATATGCCGATCAAAAGCTTCAATGATTTGAATCAGATACGAGTGAGTAGGAGAGAGGCAGTATTTGCCAATCCGCGTAATGCGGCCGCTGGTAGTGTCCGTCAATTGGATCCGAAGATTGCAGCTAGTCGAAATCTTGATTTTATGGGCTATGATTTGATTGGGTATGAAGTCAAAAATCATGAGGAAAAACACAAGATTATTAAGGATTTGGGGCTACCGACCAATAAATACAATGTTTTTTGCCATAATCTTCCGGAAATATTGGAGCTTTGGGATAAATGGGAAAAATTACGTCCCAATTTGCCTTATCAGATTGATGGCACGGTAGTAAATATTAATGATGAGCAACTATACGAAAGATTGGGCGTGGTGGGAAAGTCGCCAAGGGGAGCGATTGCGCTTAAATGGCCCGCAGAAGAGGCTACAACCGTCGTAGAGGATATTGAAGTGCGACCTGGTCGCACTGGCGTTCTCACACCGACGGCGCATTTGCGGCCTGTCCTTGTGGCTGGCTCAACGGTGTCGAGGGCGACGTTACATAACGCAGATGAAATTGAAAAGAAGGATATTCGTATTGGGGACACAGTCATCATTCGCAAAGCGGGCGATATTATTCCTGAGGTTGTGCGTTCAATCAAGGAATTGCGAACCGGCAAGGAAAAAATATTTAAAATGCCAAGTGTTTGCCCTATGTGCGGAGGCGAGGTCTATCGGAAGCCAGGCGAAGTGGCTTATCGTTGCGCCAATACTAAATGTTTTGCGGTTGAAAAGAGAGCGATCGAGCATTTTGTGTCCAAAACGGCTTTTGATATTGAGGGTTTGGGCGAAAAAATTGTGGAACAATTGATGAATGTGGGATTGGTCAAGGATCCATCCGACCTGTTTACTTTGAAAGTAGGGGATTTGGAGCCGCTTGAGCGTTTTGCTGAAAAATCGGCTGCAAATTTGATAGATTCGATTGAAGCACAAAAGAAGATATCTCTTGAGCGATTTATTTATGCTTTGGGTATCCCCATGGTGGGTATTGAAACGGCTAGAGATATTGCCAAGAAATTTGGTACTTTGCAAAATATATTGAAGGCAGATCAGGCGGATTTTAGTTCGATTTACGGTGTTGGTGACAAGGTTGCGATTTCAATTTATAACTATTTGCAAAATGAGAAAAATCGAGCGTATATCGAGCGATTTTTGCAATTCGGAGTAACCGTTGACGAATACCATTCACCGGTTAAGGATAATCGATTTGAGGGTAAGACATTTGTGGTGACTGGTACTTTGGAGAATATGTCTCGTGATGATGCACACAAAATTATTATTGAGTATGGTGGGAAAACTGGTTCAGCTGTGTCGAAGAATACTAGCTTTGTGATGGCTGGAGAGAATGCTGGTTCGAAATTGAGTAAGGCAAAGGAACTAGGGGTGAAGGTGATTAGTGAGGATGAATTTCAAGCTATGATTTTATAATGATTTTTTTAGCTCCCTTAGCCCCTTTTGCCCCGATTTATATAAATATAAATATGTAATATAGATTTTTACTATTCAAATTTA
>JBAXQZ010000109.1:0-3594 GCA_037131475.1 bacterium
AACATATGTTATTCCCACTCCATTGTTGCGGGGGGCTTGTTGGTGATGTCGTAGACTACTCGGTTGATTTCTTTGATTTCATTTGTAATTCTGGTCGAAATTTTTGTCAAAATATGATGAGGGATATGTGAATACGTAGCCGTCATCGCATCGCGTGATTCGATGATGCGCAGGACGATTGGGTTTTTGTAGCTTCTCTCATCTCCTTGAATCCCGACTGATTTGACCGGCAACAAGACTGCAAAGCTCATCCAGATTTTCTTCCAGTGTCTAGTGTTTCGCAATTCCTCCTCGATGATTCGGCCTGCTTGCCGTACTGTTTCAGCTTTTTCTCTAGTGACCTCTCCGACGATGCGGACTGCAAGCCCTGGACCAGGGAAGACCTGTTGGGTTGTGATTTCAATTGGCAAGGTAATTGTCTTGGCTAGATTTCTCACTTCATCCTTGTAAAGCTCGCGAAGTGGTTCATATAGACTCAATTTTAAATCCTTGGGCAATCCACCTACATTGTGATGCGATTTGATGGTCGAGGAATTTTTGGTAATACCACTCTCGATTCTATCAGAGTAAATCGTGCCTTGGATCAGGAAATCAGCCTTTTCTTCTCGCGCAATTTTTTGAAAGATGTCCACAAATAATTTGCCGATAATCTTGCGTTTTTGTTCTGGTTCAGAGACGCCCTTGAGCCCGGCAAAAAATGCTTCATGTGCTTCGACGATACGCAGATCTACTTTGATATCTTTGAAAATCCGTCGGATAGTTGCCGTCTCGCCATATCGCATGAGACCGGTGTCAACATAGACAGCAATTAAGTTTTTGTGAATTGCCATTCCGACCAACATCGCGGCAACGGAGGAGTCAATACCACCCGAGAGACCGATGATCGCTTTCTTGTCTCCGATGGTCGCAATCGTTTCATTTACAATATTTTCTGCGAGAGATTTTGATGTCCAGCTTCGTTTGCACTTGCACACCTCTATCACAAAATTCCTCATCATTTTTTGTCCCTTTTGGGTATGCGTGACTTCGGGATGAAATTGAAGCCCAAAAATTTGTCGTTTCTTATCTTCATAAGCCGCAATCTCGCAATTTTCAGTTGAAGCAACAATGTCAAATCCGGCTGGCAATTTGGTGATGATATCACGATGGTTCATCCAGACGCTTTGAACGCTCTTGATATTACAAAAAAGCACCCCGTTTTTGCATGTGAGTGCTGCTGGACCGTATTCACCGTTTGTGCCTGACTCAACTTTGCCATGGAGCGTATAGGCGATTAATTGGTGGCCATAACAAATGCCAAGTATAGGTAGGCCAATCTCGAGAATTTCTTTGTCGAATTGAGGCGCGTCTGGGAGATAGACGGAATTTGCCCCACCAGAAATAATTATCCCCTTGATCTCGGGATCATCTCTCAATGTTTTTGCGCTTGTCGACGCTGGCAAAACAGTAGAAAACACACCTAGTTCTCGGACTCGTCTTGAAATTAGATGACAATATTGTCCTCCAAAATCCAAAATAGCAATCTTGTCCATTTTCCTCCTCAAAGAAAGTAGATTAATCAATTAGTTCTGTTGGGTAAGCGCCAATATCTTGGCACTTTTTGTTTACATTATACAGTATAGAAATATTTTATCAACTTTTATTCTTCGAAAGGCATTGAGAAGTCTGCCATCAGATGACAGATGATTAATAATTTTCAATTATCAATTTTCAATTATCAATTAATTTTCAATGTTCAAGTATCAATTATTAGCTCATTATTCTTCGAAAGGCATTGAGAAGTCTGCCACGCATCACATGTCAATAGTTCTCAAGCTCAAGCCCCCAGCGTTCGAGCAATAATATTATCTTTACATGAAATTTGTGATAAAATATTATAAACAACAAAAATAACTAACAAAGGAGTTCTAATGATTGCGGAATCGAAATTTCGTTCGCTAAGAAGATTTAATATCTTTATGGCCTGCTTGCACTTTGTCTCTGGTCTCTTGATGGTAATCTTGTCCACAGATCTGAAAGTACCGGTCACTGCTTCATTCTTGAAATTTGATGCTTTGACGCAAACACTTTATCCAAAGCTGAGCACGCTTTTTGAGCTCAGACTTGGCTATTTAGTTGCATTTTTTCTATTTCTCTCAGCCATTGCTCATTTGATGATTTCATTACCCCGGATCAATGCTTGGTACAATGCAAATATTGCCAAGGGCATCAATCCAGCACGTTGGATCGAATACGCGCTTAGCTCATCCGTAATGATTGTAGTTATATCGCTGCTTGTAGGAATTTCAGATATTGCGACATTGATTGGCTTTTTCTTTCTCAACGCCTGTATGATTTTCTTTGGTTGGATGATGGAGCTTCACAATCAGAAAACTGAAAAAACCGATTGGACCTCATATATCTTTGGTTGTATCGCTGGAATTGGACCTTGGATTGGTATCGCCATCTATCTCGCCGCCCCCGGAAGTGCCGACAAGGCGCCAACTTTTGTTTACTGGATATTCTTCTCAATCTTTATTTTCTTCAACATTTTTGCTATCAATCAGGTCCTACAATACAAAAAAGTCGGCAAATGGAGCGATTATCTCTATGGTGAGCGGGCCTACATTATCCTGAGTCTAGTAGCCAAATCTTTGCTTGCTTGGCAGGTATTTGCCGGCACCTTACGTCCATAATTTAGCTCATAACAAGAAAAGGACCGCGATTTAATTGCTGGTCCTTTTCTTGTTGTATCCCATATAATATTGAGCTAAGATTTTTTGTCGGTAGGAGCTAAAAACCATTCATACAGGCCGTATATCCAGCTAATAGTGTAGGCAATTGATATGGCAAAAATACCCCATTGGTCGTGAGTATAGCTGGTGATAAACCAAAAAGGTTGAGCCAATAACCCAATGACAAATCCCCATTTATTTTTCCGTGCAATGAGAAAAGTCGCACTAATGCCAAAAATACCAAGAAATATTTGTACTATAGTATCATTCATATTCCTATCTTAACACAATAATTTCGATTGTGTAATAATCCATTTTATTCTTCGAAAGGTATTGAGAAGCCCGTCGCAGTGTTCATTTTAAATTTTAAATTTTAAATTTTAAATTTTAAATTTCGCCTAAAAGGCGGTTCTTTCCCTTTACTTTCGATGTCATTCTTTGTTAAAATATATAGGTAATCAAAATCAATTAAGGGAGGGATTTCTGAGACTGTTTCGCAAGATACAAAATAAATTTCAATCTCTGAAAACCAAAAAGAAGCTCGCGCGAAAGAGCGATTTTTTTGCTGCACTCGAGACACCAGTTGTCAAAGCTATATCACAGCTTGACCGCGAGATTATTGCGATCCAACGGAGTACGCGTGTCCTTTTTCCAATTTTTGCCAAACCTCACAATCGTTTACGTCACAAATATCGCTGGTACTACAATTGGCACAAAAACGCCTATTCTACCCACATTCACTCTGTGATCGTGGCTCTTGTCACAGTCGTGGCTATCGGAGGTGTATATACATCTCTTCCCAAATCTCAGGCAAGTATGCTAGCTGTATCTCAGAACGAAAAGCCTCGGATCATTACTCATACCATCACCGCAGAGAGTA
>JBAXQZ010000110.1:0-3571 GCA_037131475.1 bacterium
TAGCTGCAAGTAGCGACGGAATCCGTGTCGCGCCGTTTGCTTCTACCAAATCCATGTCAGTGAAGCGCTCGATTGTGATGAACTCTAGCGTGGCAGCTCCGCCACCAAAGAGACCGGCATAGATGCGAATGACGGCATAAACCGCCAAGCACAACAGCCATTTACCCCTTGTGGTTGTTCTCCCCACTGCTTCTTTCTTTAAATAAAGCAATGGAAGTGTTGCCAGCATTAAAATGCCAATGACAACGTTCAGTAGTCGTGCATCCATACTAACTAGCAGCTGGGTCCCGATGACGGAACCAATAACGCTAATTATTGAGAGCGGCAGAACATATTGCCAAAGTATTTTTCCCTCTTTTGCAAATTTATACGCTCCACTTATAGTAAGGCCCAACAATCCTACTCGACTTGTTGCCACTGCTACTTGTGGGGGTAAGCCCGCTAGCATAAGTAATGGCAAAGACAAAAGTCCAACTCCTCCGCCAATAGCCGCAAAGGTACTAGCGATAATCCCGCCAATAAATACTATCAGTAATGTCATCATATGTTTTCCCTCCTCAAATCGCCAGCCAGCTGGCCACGTCTATTTGTCTTTTCAACTCTCCAACCATCAATTATTTATTAATGGCTAGAGATTGAATCTCTCACCAAATATATAGTAAGAGACCGAGATTGTTATTATTTTAGGGAAAAGGACCGCCTAGCATCATGCTTGACGGTCCTTGATAAAAGTCTAGCCCTTCCTAGGCTAGAACCGGGTTACAAGGAATATATTCACACCCTCCTTGTCCCCGGTTTTGACTATTGGCTGCAACCACAACACCATCCTTGGTGTCTGGGCTACAGCAACCTGGAGAACTGGCCCCGCTTCCCAGTAGGATCGATCTAGGGAAGTCCCTTCCGTGTGGCTGGTTAGGCCACACGCCCCCAAAGCAATCTTGGGGGTGACCGACCAACCTTGGTAAACCAGGAGTCGGGTTTTATCGTTAGCCTCTCCTAGGCCAGAGAACTGGGTCAACTGGGCGAACCCAGCCGACTTATCCTCTTTCCAACTATTCTGAATCATCAGGCCGAGGTACTCTTGACCCTTTGAATTCATTGTGTACGCTCCGGACATCACGATCTTATCTGTGATGTTTGCTCCGAGATCGACCTCCACTTCAGTTGTCCCTGGGTTGAAGTCGCGGCGCACAAGGCGCCAGGATTGACCTTCCGTGGTCTTACCGCCCAAATCGACGGTTAGCTGGCTGTCGGCCGCAAATCCGACAAGGGCGGAAAAGGTAGTTACTAGGATAACGATGATTAGCTTGTTAATGGTATTTCTCCTAGAGTCGATGCCATTTTGCATCTGCACTCTCCTCACTTTGAGTTACGCTTTTGGCGTTTCTCATCGTGACAGGCCATTATAACAGGACACTGCTAAATAGTCAACAGTATTGTCTTCATATATAGTACCAGTTATAGTATAAATGAGATTAAATTTGACAATTATTTGATAGTTAGATATAATAGTGTCAATAATTATGACTACACAAATAGACAACTTAATCACCATACTCAAGGGCCTTGGCTTATCAGAAAACGCCGCCAGAGTCTTCCTTGCTTGCCTGGGAGCAGGAGAAAGCACAATTTGGGAAATTGCGAAAAAAAGCGGCGTCAAAAGACCGACCTGTTATGTCATCTTGGAAGAGCTCACCTGGAAGGGCTTTGCTGCCAGTAATAATGATGGTAAAAGAATCACATACTCTGTGATTTCCCCCAAACAATTGGCACAGAGGGAAGAAATTCGCCACAACAAACTATTAAATTCCATTAGCGAATTTCAATCAATCGCCAGTAAATCAAAGGAGAAGCCAACAATTCGAACCTTCGAGGGCAAAGAAGGTATCGGCCAAATCTTTAATATGATTCTCGAAACACCCAAAGGCAGCACTAGCTATGTTATCGGTAGCAACCTTCTCGAGGGTCAATATAGCGAAATCTTGGAAGAATTTGTCAAAAACAAGAAAAAGAAAGGCATCAATTCCAAAAATTTATTTCGAGACACCCCAGAAGACCGTGCAGTAATGTCGGGCAGAAAAAATGAAAATAGAGAAATAAAATATTTACCATCAGAAATGTTTAATCCTAGGACTCAGACCAACATCTTCGGCGACACCGTCGCATATATTGTTCACGGAGAAAAAGAGCCATTTGCAACAGTAATTGAGAGCTCGGCTCTCGCCGAGGACGAGAAAGAACGCTTCGAACTTCTCTGGAGAATAGCCAGCAATTAATTATTCCTCAAATTTTTCACTACAACTAGCAGGTATCTCTTTTCCTAGACTTGATAAGAAATTTTCACTATACTCATATATATAGTATTTCGTGACCATTTTGCTATTGTTTAAAGATAAATCATCTTTTTTATGACGAAAAACATTCGATTAATCTGCTTCAACACCATCAGAGAGATCATGCGAGACAAAATCTTCTTTGGCCTCCTCGCTTTTGCCTTGATTTACCTCATCTCAATCGTTTTTATCAGTAGTATCTCACTCGGGCAGGACATTAGGATCACAAAAGACCTTGGATTGGCCGGCATTTACCTCTACAGCACCATTATTTCGATCTATTACGGTACTACCGCCCTTTCACGCGAGTTTGAACGAAAAACGTATCTGACGGTCATCTCGCGCCCCGTTTCTGTGCTAGAATTAATTCTGGGCAAATTTTTTGGTCTTTTCACGATCATTGCTGCCAATATTTTCCTCGTAAACATCCTCTACATTGTCATTTTGCTTGCCAAAAACGGCGATGTTGATTATCTTTCGCTAGTCCAAAGTCTAATTCTTGCATTTGAAGCCGCCACTCTGATCTCAGTAGCCTTTTTACTCTCCACCCGCTTTTCCGAGCTTACGACTATCATTTTAACGACGATACTACTTTTTATCGGCCACAACCTCACAATATTAAAAAAAGCCACTGTTGGCGCCTTTTTCCTCCTCAATTGGCTGGCCAATGCAATTTATTATATTTTCCCCAATCTAGAGAAATTCAACTTCCGCAACACGATTGTTTACGGCCAGATTCCCTCCGCAAGTCAGATCATCCTGCCAATCCTATATTCAATCGTATTCTCCGCCCTACTCCTTTCGCTCACCAACCTATCAATAAAAAAGCAAGCGGAAAATTAAAGTAATTTAAAGGATGAGGCGTGTCATCCTGAGGTATCGACCGTGTCCACCGTAGCCTGGTAATACAGACAGCCGTGCAATCCGTAATTTAATAAAGGATTGTAACAATGAGGGATGGGCGAAGGTGGAAGAATCTAGAGCATGGAGCTAGAGCTCGTACGATATAAAACGCATAGCTAGATTCTTCACTCAAGCTTACTCGTTCAGAATGACAACGTGGGGAGGCAGACAACGACAGATAACGAATAATACAGATTTACAGATATACAGATGTGATAAAACTAAGTATTATTCTTCGACTCCATTTTTAATGACAGATTACAGATAATACAGATATACAGATAGAGCCGCACTGATACGATTAAATTTAATAATATTCTTCGACTCCTTGGAGC
>JBAXQZ010000111.1:0-3566 GCA_037131475.1 bacterium
GTGTTCGATGATTGGGGTTTCGGGGTCCGAGAGGTCGATGCCGATGACGTCGATGCGGATATGATTTAGCTTGTATTTTTGACCTAGTTCTAGCGCCAATAATTTGAGCTTGTGTTGTTTTTTGAGATTGACATAGCCCTTTGCGGGACCGTAATTAGTACCTCGAACGGTTTTGACCTCAACAATGACGGTAATATTTTTCTCTCTAGCTAAGATATCAATCTCCCCAACATTAAGATTGAGATTACGCTCGAGGATTTTGTAACCACGAGAGACCAGGTATTCGACTGCAAGTGATTCGCCATAATTTCCGGTTTTTTTATTATTTGTCTTGTTGGTAGTCATTTAAAATCAATCCTTATTATTTCACTGAATAATTCAATAAATTTTCATCTAAATTAAATTTTATTGTGCCATTTTGGTCTGTGCGTAAAATTGTAGTATTAAACTTTTGCGCCAGTGCTATTGATGCCTGATGTGGATGACCATACTTGTTATCTTCACCACAAGAAATAATCGAATACTTCGGTATGATTTTTTCATACATTGCCTCATTTACGCCGGTATTTGAGCCGTGGTGTGGCACTTTGTATATTTCAGCTTTAAATATATCTTCATTATCTTTGTAATATGCCAACATTGTATCTTGCTCCTCTTTTTCAATATCCCCTGTAAGAAGCGCACACTTTTGATAATAGCAAAACTTAGTGACAATCGAGCTATTATTGACATTCTCGATGCTGTCTTGGAGATACTTTCGGCCTGGCCAAATAAAATCGAGGGTCGCAAAATCAAAGGGGGTCAATCTGTCCCCTGTTTGTGGCACCTGAAAATCGATCTTTTTGCTCTTAATTTTATCCAGGAAGCTCAAATATTGGGCCGAGCTAAAGACTACGCCAGTCCCATAAATAGTACCGACCTCATAACGGTCAAGTATCTGATTGAGGCCGACTATATGATCCGCATGTGGATGTGTCAGGATAATTGCCTCAATTTTCCTGTCCCCTGTCGGCATATTTTCGCCGAGCAAAGGCAGGACACTATCATCTGGCCCACCATCAATCAAAATTTGATAATTATCTTTCTGTATCAAGATGCTATCGCCCTGACCAACATTGAGAAAATATATTTGTGCGCCTACTTGCTTAATCGGAGATTTCAACAATGAAGCCATGATTGCACTCAATAAAAGAAAGAGCAAAATCAGAATTGTTTTGGAGATAAATGGTGTTTTTTTCATATTAGAAGGTTAATGCCGAATATGGTAGTGCGCTCAATAAATTAACAACTTGAATAATATATTCGAGCGATGGCCACAAGAGAAAGCTTGCGAGATAACCAAGTGGAAGGTAAATTATTGACAAAAATCCAACAGCAAAGGTCAGTGCCATCACCAATGGCACGATCCAGACAACCAAGAGATTGGCAATGGGCGAAATGAGTGAAAGCTTGCCAAATTGATATAGGATAATCGGTGTGACAGCAGCTTGGGCGCCAAGTGTCTCGGCGAGTAATTTGGGTATCATCCCGGTTGGCCTGAGCCAATGAAGTCTAGACATCAAGATCAAAAACAAGGGGGCAAGATAGACCAGTCCCAGAAACGCAAGGAATGAAAGCTGAAAGCCAAGGTCATATCGCAACAAATTGGGATTAAACAAGAGCATCGAGAAAGCGGCTAGAATAATAATATTATACTGGTCAGCGCGACGGCCAAAAGTTTCACCAAACAAAATTACTAGAGAGAATATCGCCGCACGGACCACACTAGCCGCGCAGCCCGTCATCAGGACGAAGATGATGACTAGGGAGCTGCCGATAATAAAGGTCGTTCTACGAGTGAAGATTGCTAGTAATAAATTGGCGAAAACAACTGCTAGAATAGTCACATTAAAGCCTGACAGAGCGATAATGTGGGTTAATCCTGTATTTTGCAAGGCCGTCATGAAATTGTCCGGGATATTGCGCTTAATGCCGAGGATGATACCACTGGCGAGCGAAGCGTGTGGTTCTGGCAGGACCTGATTGAGTCTCGTCTCGAAGAATGTTGAAAAATCGTAGAGATATTTAAGTAATTTTTGTCCAAAACTCAATTTATTCTCCACAACATTTATCTCTGTCGGATTGGCTAGAAATCCTGTAACCAAAAAACGTTTGGCATAGCCCAAAGTGTCAAAGGTATCGGTCCTTTCAGGTGGCAAGATTTGTCCGGTCAATTTAATAGTCTGGCCATAACTATAAGTAGGAAATATTGAAGTCGTCACTCGAACCCTCCGCCCCTTACAGCTCGTGCAATCAGGAGAAAAATCATTGATTTTAACAATAAATTTTTGTTTGTCGACTGTGATTTCTGGTTTTTGTACAATTTGACCGACGATTACAACCTCCTGATTGAGGGGCATATTGGAGATTTGGCGCCAATCGAAGAACGAGGCGTAGGATAGGCCGAAAATGAAAAATATGAGCGAAAATGAGACAAGTACTAGATATTTATTTTTTAGTAAGAAATTTACATAAGCCGAGGCAATCAGGAGAAAAACGAGAAAAATTATTATCGGCCAAGATGCCACAAAATTCATCGCTACGAAGGAGGCGACAAAAATTCCCACTATAAAAATAGTGATCAAAATAGAGAAAATTCTGAAAGGAAAAAGCAATTCACTAAAAAATCTAATGTGTATTTTCTGTTTTGCCATCGTTTATTAATATTGTAGCACCAATCGAATAATTTGAATAAGGCCTATGATAGAAGATAATTTAAAATTTAAAATTTAAAATTTAAAAATGAGGGATGTTATTCATTTTCGTAAATTTAGTATTTTTCGTATTTCGTATTAATTTGGATTTGATATTTTGAAGTTAATACTTTGCATTCGGGGCCTAGAATTACTTCACAAATTCACATATTTTGTGGTATAAAGTAAATTGATAACCAAAAAAAAGGAAACAATATGAAAAAAAATGATAAAGACAATAATCCAGAGATCCAAGACGAAACAATTGTGGTTTTGGAGCAAAAAATTGGCGAATTAACCTCCGGCTGGCAACGAACACAGGCTGACTTTCAGAATTATCGCCGACAAACCGAGGAGGATCGCAAAAAATTGATTAAAATGGCAAATGTAGAATTATTGACCGATATATTACCCGTACTAGATAATTTTCAACTTGCTGCCAAGCATATGCCATTAGAACTCGAGGGCAACAATTGGGTAATCGGCATCAAACAAATTGAAAAGCAATTGGAGTCAATCTTGGCTGATTCAGGCCTCGAGAAAATTCCTGCGCTTGGTCTCCAATTTGACCCCAACTTCCATGAATCCATCGAGTCAATTGCCTCAGATAGACCGGAAAACGAAGTTGTCGATGAGATTTCTTCTGGCTACAAATTTGGGGACACCATCATTCGCCCAACAAAAGTCCGAATCTCAAGCGGAAAATAATTTTTTATAATAACGGGAGGGACGTGAAAAATATTAAAATACTTGGCGCAGGAATCTCGGGACTCACTGCAGCGATTAATCTTGCAAGAGCTGGCTTAGAGGTAGATGTTTATGAGAAAAATGAGG
>JBAXQZ010000112.1:0-3413 GCA_037131475.1 bacterium
AGGTTTTGTCCACTATCTCAGTGGCGTCGCCATAGACCTGCTTACCACTACCAAAATTGACCGCTGATATATCAGCCGAAGGTGTACCACCACGGCGCGCAAACGAACCACCACCACCCAAAATCGATGACATTTCGCCACCACCGAGACCACCACCAACATTTTTAGCTAGTGAATTACTTAAATAATCGCTTTTTGCATAAAATTCATTTCCCCAGCCAGGATAACCCACACCGGTCAGATTGACGCCCTTCTCACCATCTATCTTGATCTCACTTTCAATATTCAAGACTAAGCTTGAATTAATCCGACGTGGTTGATTATCCACCGCTCGGAAGGTCATTGGCCAAGAAGCTACTGCTGCTGTAAATATATTGGGATTCAAGACAAAAGCACTATAACGTGACGCCATAATTCGATGAGTCGTCGCAATCGAATCTGCAATCGGACTTGAGACCTGTCCTGCATCATTATATGAAAATTGAAAGACATTTGCGTCTCCAGCTGCATAGCCATATGGCGATGCCAGTGATGTCCTAATATTCAGATTTCTAGACTCTACCGTCTTGATAGCATTGCCAAAATTTGAGGATAGGAAAGAGGCGCCATCTTTGGCCACAAAATATTCAAAGTTCATGATTCCAGAGACATCCTTCTGCGCATTACCGCTATCATCGACGCCGTATACTCGTCCCAATCCCAAATATCCAGAATCAATTTTAAATTGCTCATCGGGAAAAAATCCGCTAGAATCACCTGAATGATAGTAATCGTAAATTTCATATCTAATGCCAAATTTAGCTTTGTCTAGTCCCTTGGCAAAAGAAAATCTGACCGGTACCCATTTATCGCCAGTGCTACTATCGTTCGCCAGCGCACGATACTGCTTTCCATTAATATAATCACCAATTGTGAGATTGCGCTTGTCTCCGCCACTCCATGCAGACTTCGCAACATCGCTGGCATCATTATATACTGAGGACCAATTATTCTTTGACGCCACTGGATCTATTGTATTTGAATCTAAATACTCGATTTGTACCGAATCTTTGACGTCACTATCACTTGACAAATAATAAACAGAATTGGCCGGTATTTTGAGAAACCCGGTAAATCGCATGCCCCAATAATCATCGCTATAGATTGGCTTGTTGATCATCCCTAAACGATCAGCAAAGGGCTGAGAGATACTTGCTGTTTTCTCGACATACAAATTTTTAAGATTCTGCACACCCTCCATCAAGACCATGCCATTACGAATCGTCAGACTCTTGCCCTTAATATTGCAAACTACATCGCCACACTGAATCGGCGTGGAAAGATATGAATAATTACGAAAATCAACCTCATTATTGGGCGTATTGAGCTCATTATCTGTAAATTTAAAATCAGGCTGTTGATAGACATTGCCGTTAGTATCAACAACAAATGTTGTGGAGTTACCCCCATCAATAATCGCATCGGTGCCATTAATAATTACCGCCGCTTTTAGCGACCGTGGATTATTGAAAATCAGTATCCCAAAAACTGCAATCAGTGACAAAAAACCAATTGCGATAGACCATATTTGCAAACGTTTTTTGCGTTGCAGAGCTCTCGATAAAGATGATTTAGCCATTTCCCCTCACTAATTGAATATTCAAAAAAATTATCGGCATAGTTCGACATTCCTATTATATATCAATATCTGATTTCAAACAAACAGGTGGATAACTTTTAATTTAAAATCTCATATCTCGGCATGCCAAAGGGAATACGATCGGGTGCTGCATCCTTTGTCCCCATCAGTGATGCCGGGATAATTGTGCCAACGCCAAAATCATCGTTAATAGAATCCAATGTTTTTGACAAATTTCTCGACCTTTCAATATCCTCAAAAAGCGAGATCTGTTCACTCCCGGCTTTGGTCAGATTGAAAGTTGATATTGATATATATATTGGCTGCCTGGACCAATCACAACCATCAACCATACTTAATACTGTATCAAAAAAGGTTTGATTATCAGAAAAGGAGGGGACCCTACGACTCAGATGAAAATTACTCTGATTAATAAAATTAATATTTACCGTCAATCCGCCGATACAATAGCCCTCCTTGCGAACCCTAACTGCCGTCTTGCTGATCAACTTTCGCAATATTGCCATTGCCCCATTTTTGGAACGAAATTCTGGCGCGAGGACATGAGAATGACCGATTGTTTTATTTTTGACCACATGTTCATCGACCTCATAGCCTCGCAAGCGAAAATACCAAAGCCGCCCCATATGTTGCATTTTCTGCATCAAAGTTGATAATGATAAATTAAAAAAATCAAGAGGGGACTGAACGCCCAAAAAATTCAGTCGTGCTTGCATCCGAGTATTAATTCCCGTAATATCAGTCAACTTCAAATCAGGATTGGCAAAAAATTCATGCAAATCATTTAGCGTCACTACCGTCAGACCGTCTGGCTTGTGCCTCTCCCCTGCCATTTTCGCCAAAAAAACATTGGGGCCTATTCCGATTGAACAGGACATATAATCCCCTACCTCTTCACGTATCGCCGCCTTTATCCGCTTGGCCAGCTTGACTGAGCCCGCATAATTTTGATCCATTGGTGTCAGTTGAATCGCAAACTCATCTATGCTCAAGGCTTTAAAATATGGCGTAAACTTTTCAATCACTCGCCTTATTTCTTTGTGGTAAATCATATAGAGCGCCGGCCTTGCCTCGAGAATTTTAATATTGGGGCAAAGTCTTCTCGCCTCATCGACACGACAAATCTTCACTCCCCTCTTTTTTGCCTCTCTTGATGCCGCAATGATGCAACCGCTACTGCCGGTATATGGTGCGACGCCCACTGGCAGACCGCGCAAAGTCGGCTGAACTTGTTGCTCGACCGTAGCAAAAAATGAGTTCATATCCAAGAACATTACAGCAAAATCTTTTGGAGGTGTAGTTATCGACATAGTTCTATCTTATCACAAATATCAAATAAAACCGAACAAAAATCGAACACTTATACACAGCCTCCGTTTATTTCTTTGTTTTTTTGACTATTCGACGCTGAGAGCAGAAGATCCAACCGATTACAATACCAGCGACCAAGATCGTGAGCAATATCGTTGTAACCAAATTTCCACGCGCCACCCCCTCATCATAAGCTCTACTAATTTTCAATGAAAAGCCAACATAATCAGACGCTCGCTGAGATCTGGCGCTCAAAGCTTCTTGGGATTGAGTAACATCTTGCACCGCAACACCCTCTGGCGCTGGTAATATTGGCACGACTTCGCCATAATAATCAAGCAATCTGTTGTATATTTTTGCTTTGACCTGAGTCGAGGAAAAAGCCAATTGCCAGACGTTTTTATCAACAATATCCGCAAAGACCGCTTCTGATTGTGAAGGATAATCCTGGATAGTATTCAGT
>JBAXQZ010000113.1:0-3408 GCA_037131475.1 bacterium
TTTAACATCTAGAAACTCTCATTTCATTGTCTAGACAAACGGTACCACCTTAGTCATGCCCTCGATAGGTTGAGATCAAAAGAGAAGCAGTCGCTGGCATCATCAGAGCCGCGCCGATGCCCTCAATGATCGACTCGCCAGCAATCATTGTGCCAATATTATTACTAATTGAGGCGATAAATGAGCCAATGGCAAAAATTGCAGCACCTACGATAAACATTTTTTTGCGACCAAAAAGATCTCCCAAGCGACCACCAGTGATAGTGAGAGCGGCCAGTGTCAATGAATATGCAGTAATAACCCACTGAATACTTTGAATATTCGTATTTAAATCGCGTATGACATTGCCAAGTGAGACGTTGAGGAGAGTGGTATCGATAATAATAATTGCAAGCCCCAAACTTAAGACTAGAACTGGTAGCCATTTCCGCAAAAAAGATTGGTTGGCTGGCTGAAGATCACATTTTTCCATATTTTTCCTTTTAATAATTGAGTAATTTTAAAATCATAGAGCTTACTTTTTTGTACTTTTTTCGATCAAAAAATTCTCGACAATCTTTTGATTTAATACGAAATATTTTTCAAGCTCTTCGTCGCTTAAGGCTTTAAAAATCTGATCAAGCCGCTCAAAACTTCGAGATTTCATCTTGCTTACAAAGCTTTTGCTACTATCTGAAAGATGAATCTTGAGAGCTCGACGGTCATCACTATCTGACTCACGAACAAGGAAATCTTTGGCGACCAGACTGTCAATCAGCTGTGTAGCTGCACTACTTGAAATATTTAGATTAATTGCAATTTCTTTGGAGCTAATGCCATCATTCTCTCGGACAACGAAAAGCACATGCCATTGAGCTGGAGTAATGTGAAATTTTTGGTCATCAAAACAGTGAAGTGCCATCATCTTGCGCTTGAGAGACTGGAATTGATTGCCAATATTTGTGATTATCTCTTTTCTATCTGTCATATAATTTGTAATTTAATTATATAAATAGTTTAGCTTCTTAACTAATATATGTCAATGCGAAATGAGTGCAATTTTATCATTTAAAATTCATTGTCAAGTTATTTAGGCCCGAATCCGAAGACCCTATCATTGTCATTCCTTGCTGCGACTTGAGACCAGGAATCTTACAAAATTAGCACAAGATCCCGTATCTCACGCATACAGTACGGGATGACAGACAGAAAAGCACAAGATCCCGTATCTCAAGCTTACAGTACGGGATGACAGACAGAAAAGCTCAAGATCCCGTTTTTTATGCTTGAAATCTGGACTAATAGTATGAAGAGGACAAAAATCCGTAGAACAGCATTCACAATTCACAATTCACAATTCACAATTCACAATTCTATCAATTATTTAGAGTTCTATTTCGTTCAGCTTTGTATATTCTTTTTCGGAAAAATACTGACCACACTCGCGATTGTGACATTTGGAAAATGACTTATTCTCTTTTTTGGGATCCTTGGAGCTAGATACAAAGCCCGTCTTTGTAACGATCTCTTGGCATTTACCACAAACTTTGTATTTCATATTTTCATAATAGCATATTATTCTTTAAATTACAGTTAAAATTGTACTTTTAATGACTAAATATGAAAAAGTATGAAATTGTTGACAAAAGATAGTTATTATGTTTAAATTGTAATGCTCAATATATTATTGAGTAATTTCCGATATGGAGGTATAGTCCTATGGAGGATATTATTAGAGTTAGATCAAATTCCAATGCTAACTCAGTTGCTGGTGCAATAGCTGGGGCAATCAAAGAGAATGGAAGCGTGGAAACACAGACGATTGGGGCTGGTGCCCTAAATCAGGCCGTCAAGGCGCTGGCAATTGCGAGAGGCTTTATGGCGCCGAATGGTGTCGATCTCATATGCCGTCCAGCTTTCATAGACCTAGAGGTCGATGGAAAAGAACGCACCGCCATGCGGCTCTTGATAGAGCCGAAGGACAGTAAAAGCCCCAACTCGGGGTGAACTCTCGGGTAGCAAATAGCGTTTATGACGCACTTGCTACCCGATTTTTTTTGCTTAATTCAATAAAACACTTATTGTTCGAACGCTAGTAATCCGATATGAAGCAGACTTCTCAATGTCTTTCGAAGAATAATTGGGTTAATTTTCAATTTACAATTTTCAATTTTCAAAGAAACTACAAAGTGATCAATTTTCAAATTCTTTTCTATTATTGTTCGAACGCTGGGGGCTTGAGTTTGAGAACTCTGGCAATATAATGTGGGGTAGACTTCTCAATGCCTTTCGAAGAATAAATTAATTTGCTTTTTTGTTGATAATAGAGGAAAATTTAATTATTGAATCTTTAATTATTTGAGGATTTTAATGTCAAAAAAAGAAAACCGAAAAGTCTTGATTATCGAAGATGACGAAACCATCGGCGAGATGTATTTTGAGCGTGTCACGATGGAAGGATACGCTACCACCCTAATAAAGAACGGGAAAGATGGCGAAGAGGCAATTTGGAATGAGAAGCCACATCTTGTCGTGCTTGACCTCATGTTGCCAGGCAAAAACGGCGTTGATATCTTGGAAACAGTGAGAGGCTGGCCATCAGCCGAGAAATTGCCAATCATCATTTTGACCGCCTTCCCAATGATGGGCAATATTGAAAAGGTCAACAACTTTAATATCGCCGGCTTCTTCAGCAAAGCCGAGGTCACACCTAAAAAAATAATCGACGAGATAAATAAAATTTTATTCCCAATGGAATTCGCGCAACAATATGACCAATAAATAAAGAATCAACCGCTTCGACGAAGCGGTTGATCTGTTTTTGGGCGGTCGTTCCAAGACTAATCTGGGAACGGTTCTTCTTTTGTTGGCTCCTCAGAGTCAACCGGCTCGATGGGACGAGTCATTAGCGCAACATAATTTGCATGTCTTATTTCCTCGTAGAAAAACGAATCTGTGACCATCAACTCAACGAGATCTTCTTTCTTTTTATCCATTATTCGCTGCTCTATCGCCGAGAGAACATCCATTGCTCTCTTTGCATGATTTTTCTCTGCGTCCAACTTGGCAATCTGACCATCTCGATCATAGCCCGTCATTTGCTCCCGGAAATCTGTAATCTCACATAAAAGATTGAGATGCGCTTGGGAGCGTTCCTTTAACGCATCGGGGAGTGATTCAATAAGCTTTTCAAGCATATTGCCTGCCTCAACATGGGCAGGAGACAATTCGGTAGTCTGTTTCATTTGGTGTATACCTTCTTTCAAAAAATATTTTTGCATTTACCGAATGCACTGATATAATACCATTATTTAAGATTGTGGTCAATAGTTTTGACTTTTTTTGTTATTGGTGGTATAATAATCGCATTTCAGATGAAAACCACCCGTGTTACGGGTGGTTTCTCGCTACCCTCACGCCGGGCTACGC
>JBAXQZ010000114.1:0-3396 GCA_037131475.1 bacterium
GATATTGTCATTCTCGGAACCGGCGATACAATTTCACTCACACCCCGCAGACTGTCATTCTCGGGACCGGCGGTGTTCTTGAGAGTGGTGCCCGGGAATCTATGGGATAGTTAGTCCTCTATTCGTTATTCACCATTCACATATGACTGCCAACCACTAACCGCAAACTGCCAACTATTCACCATTCAGTCATCAAAGGTAATCTCTTCACCTTCTTTGAGAATATTATCTTTTTGAGGAGCGGGAGCAGATGAGTTGGTAGCGGTTGGTTGGGAAGCAACAATAGAATGGGTATCAATATTATTTTTATCATCATTGGCCTTTTCAATCTTCACTTCGTCACGTATTTGAGGCATAGCTATCAGATTGCCATCTTGACTATTGGGAATACTATTTTCATCCACTACTGGTTGTTGATGACTGTTATCCACATCCTGAGCCTTCGCGATTTGAAGTTGATTTAATGGCGCAGAACTACCGCTATTCCCTACCCCATGATGATGTTGCGTATTATTATTATTATTATTATTATTATTATGCTGGGCAGATTGATTGGCACCAGAATTACTGACATTTTGGCCGTTAGCTACAAATAGCTTCTTATTTATATCTATCATCTTTCGTCCTTGGTCATCGATTACAAAACCGGCTTCCTGAAGTTTATTTTCATCAATTGCCTCAGCAAAATACCACTTCACACCAGCCTTAGCAGTACGCTCTTTGTAAAGTTTATCGCCTACTATATTCTGATAACGCAACACCCTACTTTTATATTCCTTCGGCCCTTGATCTTGATTATTTTCTTCATTAGCACCGCTTAGTACTTCTTGTTTAGTAATATTAGGTTCTGGGCTATTAACAGTGTTCGGTCTTTGTTCGACTTGAACATTGTCCTGCGGCAATGGTCTAGATACAGTTTGGGTAGTAGGAACAGGATTATCCTGATTTTTCTTGAGTAACAATGCCTCCAGGCCACCTTTTTTGAAAAGATCAGCCTCAGCCCTAATCTCATCATTCTCTTCATTTGCACGCCCTTCGATCATCTCCAATACATCAGCCCGAAGACTTGAGTATTTTCGATGAGACTGGTCGATTACGCGTTGCAAATTTCCAGTCAAAGCTTGAATCGGGGGTAAAGTACGTGCCGAAAAGGCTGATGACGAAACTCCGTCAATTAATAGTTTAATATAAATATGATATTTATCGAGATTGACGAGATCGTGCGCATCAAAAACAGGCTCAACCTCCTTTACAACGGTATCTGTATCAGCACCACCAACACGAAAAGAGATAATCGTGCCAGCATTACCAATGACCGCATCACGAACGGTATCGGGCAATTGGGCGATATACTGATGTGCAATTGTGAGTGCCAGATTATATTTTCTAGCTTCAGACAATATAACAGAGAAAGCATCGGTCGCAAAATTCTGGAACTCATCTACGTATAGATAGCAGTCTGGACGCTTATCCACAGTTACATTAGCGCGACTCATCGCCGCCATTTGGATTTTGGTAATCACCATGGCACCCAATAGTGCAGAGTTGTCCTCGCCGATTTTACCACGCGAAAGATTGACCAAAAGTATTTTTTTCTGATCCATAATCTCACGAATATCAATTCTTGACTTTGGTTGACCTACAATATTTCGAATCGTATCAGAAGACAAGAACTGACCAACTTTATTCAAGATTGGAGCAACAGCCTCAGTTTTAAATTTTTGGTCATATTGAGCAAATTCATTAGTCCAGAAGTCACGAATTACTGAATCTTTAATCTTGGCTACGACTTTCTCTCGAAAATGATTATTGGTCAGCATACGAGGAATATCCAGCATAGTTGAGTTGGGGAAATCCAACAAGGCCAACACAGTGTTGCGCAAAATGTGCTCAAGACGTGGTCCCCAGCTCTCACCAAAGATTTTTTTGAAAATTCCCACGAAACCAGAGGCGACAATCCCCTTAAAATCATCATCCACCTGATCAAGCAAATTAAAAGCTATTGGAAAATTTCGATCAGATGGGTCGAAGACAATTACGTCATCTATCCGATGATCAGGCACACAAGATAATAGTTTATCAATAAGGTCGCCGTGAGGGTCAACTGCAATCAATCCCCTACCCGCCAGCATATCATTGACCGCCATATTTTCAATCAAAACTGATTTACCTACACCAGATTTACCGATAATATAAATATGCCGTCGACGATCATCCCTCTTGATTCCAAACTCGCGAAAAACATTGCGAAAATTAGTCTCACCGATAACAGTAAAATCTTCTGGAATAGTATTCTCACGAAGCGGTAAATCAGAAGGTGGTTCGCCTTTTTTGGAGCCAGACCAAACAATATTTGGCGTAGAGACGGATTCATTGGGTAGATGAAATATTGAAGCCAGCTCTGTAATATTAAGAATGTTGCCATCATCATTAAAATGTCGGGTAACAAACCTTTCCCACTCCTCCGAATCATTGCTTACGACTTCGCCCATCTTGAAGCCATTTAGATTGGTTGTGTTAAACTGCTTAAATGCTGCTGTAATATTCCGACATTTATCTTTGGAGATGAGGGTGTCATTGGCGATTGAGAGTATGCGAAATCTGGTTTGAAAACCCAATTTCGTAATTTTTTGTTCGATAGCCTTGAGTGAGTCCTCGACGGCACCAGATAGCTTTGGCGGCTCACCAGCAGACTTGGCTTCAAACCAAGGTTGAGTCTCACCCGTCGGGTAAATTGCTTGCACAATAAGATCCTTCAGAAAAGAAAAAATACCGCTAATAATCATGATGAAGAAGCCCCCGGATTTTGACTTTTTGCCACTTCGAATCGCGCTAATCTTATCATTTCCGCGATTTTGCCATTCATCGCCGACTGGACGAACTATCATTTGAAACCAAACTTGTTCGTTTGTGCCAAGATTTGACATCACAGAAGTTATAGCAGACAAAGGGTCCACCTCAAAGTCAGTAAATTGACGTATCGGATAGACATCGGGCTTTGTCAAAGCCAATTCACTGATAGAGTAGCTAACTTGCGAACGCACTACCGCCTGAGAGTAATCGTCGACTTCCTTGATCTCCACCGCTGGGTATTGTGCATAAATCTGACCCTCAATGAAGTCTTTTAGGTGCTTGGGTAGATAAATATAAAACTGAATAAAATTACTTTTTGCGACTATCTCGAAGCTTAGGTGATTTTGATAGTGAGCACTATCGGCGTAAATACCGTGGATTGCAGCAAACATTTGCTCGGCAGATAATGGTGAGCGATCATTGTTTTTGGGCACATCAATACGCAGAGTCGTATATTCCTGTGCTGCTTCCCACTCAATTCGACGCATTTTTTTACGAATTTTAGTGATTTGCACAGCAAAAATAAATGGTACTATTACCAAT
>JBAXQZ010000115.1:0-3393 GCA_037131475.1 bacterium
AATTTAGAAATAGGAAAACATGAGCTATTTAATCCCAACGGTAATAGAAAAAACTTTGCAGGGGGAACGTGCTTATGATATTTATTCTCGTCTTTTGAAGGATCGGATTATTTTTCTTGGTGGCGCGATCAATGAAGACGTAGCCAATGTTGTCGTCGCTCAATTACTCTTTCTTGAGGCTGAAGATGCTAAGAAAGATATTCAAATGTATATCAACTCTCCAGGCGGCTCAGTTTACGCTGGTATGGCGATATTCGATACGATGAATTATGTGAAGCCAAATATTTCGACTATCTGCGTCGGTATGGCTGCCTCGATGGCCGCCTTTCTGCTCGCAGGTGGCGAAAAGGGTAAGAGATTTTCTCTACCAAATTCACGAATTCTCATTCATCAGCCGATGGGCGGTACCGAGGGCCAGGCTTCTGATATCAAGATTCAAGCTGAGGAGATATTGAAAATACGTGAGGAGATGAACAAAATATTGGCGGCCAATACTGGGCAATCAATTGAAAAGATTGGTATTGATACAGAGCGTGATTATTATATGCGCGCCAACGAAGCTGCAAAATATGGCATCATCGACAAGGTCATAAAATAAAAGGATCCACCGCCCCAGGAGGAAGGACGGTGGATGTTGCTAGGGCTAGCCAATGGTAGGCGCACGCAGTCTGAGACTGCGGACCTCAATGGTTAGTGTTGATAATATATACTTTTGGCATCTGAAAATCAAGCTCATCTTTGATCCTGCGTTCCTATTCCTCCCTTAAATTAGGGGAGGTAAGGTGGGGTATTTTAAAATATTTTGATGTTTATACCTCCTCTGACCCCTTCCGTTAGACTTCGCTCAGGACAGGCTCTAAATTAAGAGGGGAAGAGAAAGGATAATTAATATATGAAAAATATGAAAAAAATTGAAGATTTGAAATTATTTTTGGATGAATTTGAAGCGACTTTCAGGCCACTTTATGTTGGCGCTGGGGAAAGACAATTTGAGGCCTTGACGACTGGGGACGAGAAAAAGTATGCAGAGGCGGTTGAATTTGAGGTGAAAATTCAGAATTTGCTATCTCGCAAGGACAAATTTATTGAAGCCGAGGAATTTAATCGTTTGGAAGATCTGGATGCAATCCAAGAGAGACAAGTCTTTGAAATATATCGCGCATACCTATCGCATCAAGCAGACCCTGAGTTGATGCGCCAAATTTCCGAGCTGGACTCTGAAGTAAGTCAGGATTACTCGACTTTTCGAGTGAAAAAGGGCGATATTGAATTAACCGATAATGATATTTTGGAAATTCTTGAAAATTCAAATAATTCAGCGGAGGTAGAAGAAATTTGGAATAGTAGCAAGGAGGTCGGAGCGCTCGTAGCAGACAAAGTGGTGAAGCTGGCAAAGTTGCGCAATCAGTTGGCGATAAGCCTCAACTTCAAGAATTATTGGGAGATGTCACTGGTCTTGCAGGATTTTGAGCCAATGAAATTGCTCCAACTTTTTGATGATCTCGATAGATTAACTGCTGCAATTTTTGCGAAGATCAAACATGATTTGGACGAAAAAATTGCCGAAAAATTTAATCTTTCAATATCGGAGTTAGCTCCGTCGCACTTTGGGCGATATTTTCAACAATCTCCCAAAATATTTGATTTGGATTTGGACGCAACATATCTTGATCAAGATTTGACCTTTCTCACAGACAAATATTATAAATCGATTGGTCTTTCGATTGACAAAATATTGGCGAAGAGCGATTTGTATGAGAAAAAGGGGAAGAATCAGCATGCTTTTTGTTTTGGCATTGATGCACCAGATGATGTCAGAGTTCTTTGCAATGTGAAGCCAAATGCAATGTGGATGGATACAATGTTACATGAATTTGGGCATGGTGTTTATGATCATTATTTGGATAAAAATATGCCATGGTCACTTCGTTCGCCGGCTCATATATTTACTACCGAGGCGATTGCGATGATGTTTGGCACACTTTCGGCAAATCCTACTTGGATCGAGCGAATGCTGGATAAGAAACTATCAGCAAAGGAGGCAGAAGAAACGGCCTTGATGACGAAGTATGATAAAATTATTTTTAGTCGATTTGTGCAGGTAATGTTTCGTTTTGAGAAAGATTTTTATGAAAATCCCGATCAAAATCTGGACGATTTGTGGTGGAAGTTGGTTGAGAAGTATCAGTGTCTCAAGCGGCCTATTGGGGAGCGAAAGGGGGATTGGGCGAGCAAGATGCATATTGCCTCAGCGCCAGTCTATTATCACAATTACTTACTTGGCGAGCTCTTTGCAGCTCAATTGCGAAATTATATCAAAGCTAATATTTCAGCTAATGCCTCTCTTTCCAATGATGTAAAAATTGGAGATTACCTCAAAGAAAGGGTCTTCGCGCCTGGTCAGAAGTATGTTTGGGGCGATTTCGTCAAATCCGCAACGGACAAAGAACTGACACCAAAATATTTTGCAGAGGAATTTTGCATATAATATTAAGTTAAAGGTCCCCACTTACATATTGTAAATGGGGACCGATGCTCTCAGATTAAATCAGCTAAATCGTCATTCCGGAGGTCGTGGGGGTCTTTTCTTTGATTTCCATGCATCATGCCTGCAAAATGTAGGAATCTTTTTGTCATTGCATTATGAAAAAGATTAATTTTTTCTGGTCTTTCTTCATATTTCTTACAGAAAGGTTCCCATGCACAGATAGCATACCATCCATCATGCGTCAGATAGCAGCGTTCCCACATCTTGATTATGAGCGCTGACTTAAGATTCCATATTATTAATTCTGGAGTCTC
The DNA here is from genome assembly GCA_037131475.1 of bacterium. GTDB lineage: Bacteria > Patescibacteriota > UBA1384 > XYA2-FULL-43-10 > 1-14-0-10-43-13 > JBAXQZ01. The sequence continues at coordinate 2,803 of JBAXQZ010000115.1, forward strand.
TGTGTCAGTGGTGCTGATTGTGACAGAATCCTCATCTTTGGAGTGAATTATGCCTTCTCTCATCTGATTGTTCGTATCGAAGAAAGCTACGCCTTCATCGACTTCGAAATAATTTTGATCTCTCAAAAATGGAAATAGTGGCTTTTCCTTCCTTGTCCACAATAGATGCCAATTGAGACACAAAATTTTTCGTTTTGTCTGCTTGAGCTGCTCGCCTTTTTGGTCCAGTGAGATTTTGCGCCAATATTCTTTCAATGCGACCAAATTGAGTCTGCCAATGAAACTTAGTTTGCCCAAGTTATCGATATGGCTTAAGCTTTGGCCGTCAGGAAGGAATATGAGCTCATCTCGTTTAGTTGTTGGGTTGGAGTGTTCTGGGGTTAAGGTCATTTCTGGATGCCTCCTTCGTATATTGCACGTGCGAGTGCTGGCATGACTCTACTACAAAAATAGAGATTGTTCAAGACACTCAATAATCAACAATTATAAAGTGGATTCGGTTTCACTCATGCTAATCATTGCCCCTGAGTTGAGTTAGTCTCATTGCTTAGGTTATAGAAGATTGTCAGTAAGGCGAATTTTGTTATTGTT
>JBAXQZ010000116.1:0-3255 GCA_037131475.1 bacterium
GTGCATAAATATTTCAATCCTTATGAATCGCCATATGAAAGCTTCATAAATTATATGAATATTCTCTCTGATCTCGAGTTTCGCGTCAAAGCCGCAAACCGCAAACTCAATAAGAGTAAGCCCAAAGCAGTCACTAAAAGTAAGCCAAAAACCAGCAAAAAATAGGTTAATACAATTTTCCAAATAGTACCAAAAAGCATCACATTAAAGTGATGCTTTTTGTATGAATAGCTCACCTTGCATACTTATTGTTCGACCCTGTGTACTTGCAGATGGAGAACTAGTTATGTGAATGATAAATGATGAATTAGACTTTCCCGCCTATCGGCAGGCAGGTCCACCCTCAAGCCACAAGGAGTCGAAGAATAATAAAAGCCACACTACCTGTCATCTCGAGCAGAATCCATTCGACAAGCTCAGGATAAATTCCATGGAGTCGAGAGATCTTAGTTATTATTATTCATTATTAGATTTCTCCACCCCCGATAGCACATCGTGGAGTCGAAATGACAGAGAGAAATAGTTTTGTTTAATTGAAATGGCTGATAGAAATTTTTTCATTATTTCTGAACCTCAGTTGCGTAAGGTGTCTGAACAGCAAAGTATGATTAATTATGACTTTGTAATTGCTTGATCTCACTCACTGTGATTTGTTTGCTGTTTTCGACAGCGGGTTGATCAAAGGGATTTACCCCGCGCAATAGACAACTGTAGAAAGCCATGAGATGCCAGAAGCCGAGAAGAAGGCCAACATTATAGGCATTAATTTCTGGTAAAGTGATTGTAAAATTGGGGATATTGTTGATATCGGCGTCCTGTTTGGTACCAAGATACTCCGCCATCAAGCCCTTTTGATAATTTAGGCCATTGAGGAAGCCCAATTTTTCTCCCCTGATATCAATATCTCGCAAATCTTGAGGGACAACAACCTCAAAACTTTCGGCCTCATAGTTGAGAAAAATCGCTGCCACATTCTTGCGTCCGCCAAGAAAGCGTTGATTGGTGTGATGTTGTGATTCTGGTGACAGGGAAGCATAAAATGTCTGGCCATGGCCATCTTTGCAGACGCTCTCATGCATCAATTGGACGATTAAGTTTTCGAATCCCATTAGAAATTGACTATAAATCGGCAGATAAACTTCGGTGTAGCCGATTTTTTCGAGCTCGTACAGTTCACTCGAGAGGGAATATGCCTCATTTTTTAACTTGTAGCCATCATACAAACCTTCTAGTATTTTCTCCACATCAAGACCACAGAGTATCGCGGGCACGATAGCCGAAGCGGTGCCGCCGGAGAATCTCCCGCCGATATTGGGGTGCGTGATAATTTCACACTCTCGAATTTTTGCAATTTCACAGAGTGTGCCTTCCTCTGGATTGGTGATTACCAACTTGGGGTAATCGATGAAAGCCAGCAATGATTCCATGAGCCCCAAAGTATTGCCAGATTTCGAAATGGGGATAACCAAAGTGTCGCTTGGCTGATACTTTGCTTTAATCTCTGCAATGAGACGTGGTTCCATGGTGGATAAGATAAAGGCCTCGCGATCAGGTGATAGCGCGCGATAATAGGCCTCAAAGCTAGTGATTGACCCGCCATTACCGATAATTATAAAGTTGCGATATTTTCGATACTTTTCGATCTTTGTTTTTAATTCATTCAAATTCTCACGATATTCAAATACCTCTGACCAATCTTCTGGAAGTTGGCCATTCATTTTCAAGCCTGAAATGTTCATATTCTTTCCTTTTTTAAATGTCTTTATTGAGTTATGATACATTTTTTGGTAACTTATTAAAAGTGATGATAAAAAATAATAAACTAATCAATCTAAATGCAGTTTGGTAGTTAACTTTTTTTAGTAAATTATAATTTGCGGGTATGGTTTAGTGGTAAAATGCGTCCTTCCCAAGGATGAGTCACGGGTTCGATTCCCGTTACCCGCTCCAAAGTTAAAATGTTGTTGTCTGAAATGTAATGGTTATTTTACAGATGCAGCATAGAAGCTTAAAAATAGCGTTAAATTAAAAATAAGACTTGGGATTTAGGCTAGTTTTGTTTAAAAAAGAGTGTACCTAAATTAAATCGATCGAACTCTTTTAGATTTTGATGGGTCGGGTTGTTTTTTAGTATATTATAATGGTCCCAGAAAACTTAGCTATGCAAAGGTAGGCTTATGAATATAAAGATACTGTTAACTGGTGCAACAGGCGGAGTGGGAAAAGAAATAGCCAAAATACTATGTCGAACCGGCGCGACGGTGGTCATAACAGGGACTAATGACAAAAAATTGAAGACATTAGCAGCTGAAATCAACGCGTCAAATGGGAAAGGCAAGATTATTCCACTTGCTTTTGATTTGACCAAATTAGATGAGATAGAGAAGTTCTCCATTGAATGTCTTGGATTATTGGGCAAAAAAATTGATATTTTGATAAATAATGCAGGGATTGGTTACCATTCTAAAATCGAAAATATTAATCGAAAAGAACTCGAAGATGTCTTCAAAGTTAATGCGTTGGCGCCAATTTTACTAACATCTGCTCTCTTGCCTCATATTAAGAAGAACGGAAAAGTGATTAATGTCTCTTCTTATCTTGGGGTCAAAGCCATCAAAAATACAGCGACTTATACGGCCAGCAAACATGCTCTAGAAGGATTCAGTAAGGTTTTGAGGTTGGAGTGTGCTGACAGAGGTATTAGTGTCACAACAATCCAACCAGGTTCGATTGAAACTGATTTTAACGCGCGGACTCATGATTCAGAAATGATAGAGCTTTTTGCTACAAGGAAGCTGACGAGAATTGCCCCTCGAGTTATCGCTGAATTAATTTTAAATGTGGTAAAAACAGATTCAAACGCTTGTATCGAAATAATAAGAATTATGCCCACAGAACAGGCAGTTTAAATGAAAAATAACATCGGTTACTTAAAAAAGTTAGAGGATCAATATACCAAAAAATTCCCTGCCTCTATGAGATGTTTTGAAAACGGACGTGAATATTTTCCCAACATGGTTTCACATGCGGGTAGATTTTTGGCGCCTTTCCCTCCCTATATTAAATCTGCTAGAGGTTCAATTATAGAGACCATTGAGGGAGAAAAATTGACTGATTTCTGGCAAGGTCATTTCTGTAATATCTTGGGGCACAATCCGCCTATTATAATAGAAGCTATTAAGGGGTTGTTTGACAATGGCCTAGGACTACAATTGGGAATATATACAAAGCTTGAGACAGAATTGGCTTCGTTGC
>JBAXQZ010000117.1:0-3106 GCA_037131475.1 bacterium
TTTTAGTATCGATATACTAAGAATAACCATCGGAACTGAGAAAAGGCTTAATAAATATACTTATATTCGATTATAAATCGCTCTATTCGTGCCTTAAGGCCTCAACTGGGTTGAGTTTTGCTGCTCTTGCGGCTGGATACAACCCTGATATAAGGCCGATCATAGTTGTAAAGATGATTACGCCCACCACCAACCACCAAGGGAAATTTCCAATATTATCAATTGGAATGTTGCCCAAATTCGTTGAATTTTTCTCCGCGATAAGCTTGGCCAATTTACCCAGACCGAAGCTAATTATCATGCCAAAGACGCCGCCCCAAAAGCCAAGCATCGCTGCCTCAAAGGTAAATAAGCGACGAATAATCGCCCGAGTAGCGCCACAAGCTCGCATTACTCCAATTTCGCGGATACGTTCGTAGGTTGCCATCACCATAGTATTGATAATGCCAATACCGGCTACAAAAAGTGAAATACCGCCAATCAGGCCGAGCACAAGCCCAACGGTCATAAAAATTTTGTTCATCTGATCAATCATATTTTTAGCCGTAGTCGCCCCATAACCAAGATTAGCTACCTTGCCTGCCACACCCTCAACATTATCAGTATTATTTACTTTTACAATAGCCGAAGCATAACCATTTTTGTCAAAATTACTAGTGTCTCGAGTCAAAACCATAGTATTTGTGCTATTGCAATCCATGTATGTACCACCCTTTGGATCGTTTTTCTCAGTACACTGCTTATTTTCAGACTTACCCCAATCCCAGCGAACACTTGTAGTAAGCTTTTTCGCCCAACCAATAGTGATATAGCTCTGCTTGTCATCCGTAGTCGAATTATCAGCTACGCCAACAATCTCAGCCAAGATATCAAGTGTTTTGGGTTGACTTTCATACCAATCTTTATTATCACCCGTTGTCGGCGGCTTTGGTGGCAAACTACCCCAATCCGGATAAGTACCACCACCATTTTCCATTGAAAGTATTACTTTTTTACCTATCAAATATTCTGGCGGCTGGCCAGCTGCGTATGTCTGACGAAAATTACTACCAACAACAATCTTGTCCATATCCGCTGCCTTCAAAGATCGCCCCGCCAGCAATGGCATAGTGAAAACATTTGACTCAACATCATAAGCCGCAATATTCGCCCAATTTTTTTTGTCACTTCCTTCGAGCCGCATTGTCTTTGCCCAAACACTCATAATTGGCGTTGCATCGATTACATTTGGTATCGACAAAAGCGAAGTGATTGTTGCATCGTTAATCATCTTCCCATCGTCGCCATTATTATTTGTGGTAATAATACTATTATTATCGGTTGAATTTGGGTCACGAGTAACCGTCACTAGATCAAAGGCCCCCATCTTCTTAAATGAATCCATCAAAGATTGCCTTAGTCCAATAATAATTGAAAACATTAAAATCACAGAGAGCGAACCGATTGTGATTGCAATAATTGTTAATATTGTACGCGATTTCTGTCGACTAAGATTTTTATAAGCTAATGTAATATAATCAAAGAATCTCATATTTCCCCCTAGGCGATAGCGCCATCTTTAATTGTAAGAATATGTTTGGCCTGTTTGGCGACATTCATATCATGAGTAATCACAATCAATGTAATACCCGCCTTTTGATTTAGCTCTTTCAAAAGCTCAACGATTTCTGCACCTTTTCTGGAGTCTAGATTACCCGTCGGCTCATCAGCAATAATAATCGACGGACTGTTTGACAAGGCTCTGGCAATACAAACACGTTGCCTCTGCCCTCCAGAAAGCTGGTTTGGCAAATGATTTATTCTATCCTCAAGCCCGACTGCCTTCAAGCAATCCATGGCCCGCTTTCGTCGCTCGTTTGGTGTCATTCGAGCAAAAATCAATGGTATGGCCACATTCTCCAATGCAGTATATGTTGGCTGCAAATTAAAGGACTGAAAGATAAACCCAATCTTCTTGTTCCGATAACTTGAGAGCTCATTGTCGCTGACCTTTGCAATGCTAATGCCATCAATTATGACCTCACCATTACTTGGAACATCGAGACCCCCAATAATATTCGCCAGTGTTGATTTTCCCGATCCAGAAGGACCAACAATGGCCAAAAAATCACCACTCTCAATCTTGAGATTAATCTGATCGAGAGCCGTAATTACTTCGCCGCCCAGCTCATACGTCTTTGTTATATTTTTAAGCTCAATCATCTCCCCTCCCGAACACATTAATTATATTTAGTCTGTGAGGCCGTCCGTTAGCCAGAATGGCTAAGGAGGGCAAGAACACATTAATTATATTTAGTCTGTGAGGCCGTCCGTAGCCAGAATGGCGAAGGAGGGCAAGAACACATTAATTATAAATCATCAAAATTATTTAACCAATTCTTTTAACGCATTGAGTTGATTTTGAATTTCAATAATCTTGGCCCTGATCTCAGCGCTATTATCAACGATCGCAGCTGAATCCGTTGGTGTTGAAGCAACAACTGCACTAACGGTTCCCGTTTTAATAAATGCATTCAAAGCTTCTATATTATCAAAACCAGTGACTTTGTTTGTTTTGGCGTCAAAAAGCACTGTCTTGGCGATACCAGCAGCATCATTGGGAATGATTGAGAGCAGCCAATACAGATCATTATTAATCTTTAGCGGCCGCGGCTCAGCCAGACTAAAGGCATCCCAGCTATAAGTCGGAAACTCACGTTTGATATAATCAGCGGCAGCGACTGGCCCAGTCAACTGTGAATTTTGATCATACTCAATAATTTCGCGCTTGCCAGTAGTGGCGTCAAAAATAAATATTTTGTAAACACCATAAGACCGGCCGAATGGCTCAGCGACAACAATCTGCTTAAATCCTTGATCCGTTGAAACGTTAAAGATCTTCTCGCTTCCTGGTAACGCAACCGTCTCTGTCTGATTTTTGTGCAAGAACCATTTATTGATTAATCCCCCTTTATAGGCGTATGAATCGGTGTAATAATTAACCAATTCCTTAGGATATAGTCGATTGTTCTTGAAATAAGAGACATTTTGAGCCTGTTCTGGGGAATAATCAGTGATTGTGCCATCAGATTTAATCTCCATCACGCCACCCCAATACGGCACAGTA
>JBAXQZ010000118.1:0-3053 GCA_037131475.1 bacterium
CTTCTAAATAATTAATAAATTTGTGCTTAATCATTCCCGCCCCACTCTCTGTCATTATCGGACTTGCAGTTCATTTTCACTCACGCTCCACCGCTTGTCATTCTCGGGACCGGCGGTGTTCTGTGAAAAGTGGTACCCGAGAATCTATGGGATAGATAATCCTCTTTTATTCCCTTGTTCGTCATCCTGAATTTAGTTCAGGATCTGGCGGCTAATCAATAATTTTCAAGTATCAATTATCAATTATCAATTTTCAATTAATTATCAATTTTCAATGATCAATTGGTAAGTTTGTGTTTTTTTGTAAGGTCATTAATCACAGATAACAGCGCAAGATCCTGAAACAAGTTCAGGATGACATCACATTATTCACCATTCACAATTCATAATTCACTGCTAACCACTAACTGCCTACTGCAAACTACTTTCCCGCGAATATCTTGCCTCCGAAATGTTGATTGTTCACCCCTATTAAATGCAAGATGTTTTTGCCCAGATCTGAGACGTGATGATTGCTGCTGGCTATTTCATGAATAATATGACGCTTATTTTGCTTTGCACTTTCACCATTCAAAACAATAAAAGGCACAGGGCTCTGCGAGAGTTGGCAAAAGCTCACTCCGGTTTCGGGGAAATTTTGCCATTTCATTGCTTCGGCCATACCGTACAAAGAAGCTATTATCAAGACATCACCGTTTTCCAATATAGCACTTTTTAGTCGCTCAATACAACCATCTAAAAATTTAATTCCCTCAACAACTTTTTTGTAATCACCCAAGTCACATAATCGCTCGATCATTGGCACGTCAATTAAAAGAAAATCCATATCACTCTGCATATCTTTGATCGCTTTATCAAAGATAGATTGGGTCAATTTTTGGTAATGCTGCCCATAAGTATCCATCTTTCTAGGTGTTTCGACGATGTATTCATGGTCGAAACGTTTATCGGGCATCAATAGTCCATGGTAAAGTTGATAACGATAATCCTCTGAGTAAAAGCTAGTTTTCCTATTTGCCCTAGATATTTCTTCCAATAAATTTTCATCCTGTTCCAGTGGGAAGGCAGTATTTAAAATTTGACGATTTGCAATTAGCGGCGATACTAGTGACGCTAGATTAAGATGACGAAGGTTCTTGTCCACCACCGCTATTGAGCGTTGACTGAGAAATAGCGAGAGGAGTTTGTTGGTTTCAGCAAATTCAAAATCAAAGAAAAAGATCGAGTCAAAGCTATTGATATGAGTGACACTATGAACATTCGAGACAAAACTGGTGGGTTCTATCTGCTCTGGCTTGATATGTTGCCAGTGCGCCAGACCTTGACTGATAGACAAGTATTTCTTGCCAGTCGACTTCAATATCACCTGAAAAGACTTTTGGATCATACTATTTTGAGCGGTAAAATCACTCACAAAATTTTTGCCCATCACGGTCGCAATCTCGCCAATTCGAGTCGTGCCTATCAATCGCTCAATTTTTGCCAGATGATTACCGAGGTCATCCATGTCATCAAAGTCATTGTCAATAAATAGATGAAGTCGAATATTATAAAGAGCATGTTTGCCAGCAATTTTGAATAAATTATGAAAAACCTTAATTTTTTTATCAAAATTATGCTTGCTGATGGTGCCAATCAGATTTATCGCCGAATTATGCCGCTTAGAATAGTCAAAGGTCGCCAATATCGCCTTGTTATCCTCCCAAATACTCTCATGAAAAGATTTGGCAATAGAATTATAGCCGGTAGTTACATTCTCACCAGTTACAAATGATAAATATTGTGTTTCGGGCGTCATCGAGTTCTGCCCAATATTGGGGGATATTGGCTGATGAAAATTTTCATGCCATAATTTTGAAAATATCGCTGGCTTCGCCGCCGCAACGGCATTACCATTCATTCCCAATGAAATTCCCAAACCATTGAGTAGCAACAATATAGTTTTTTGTTTTTCTTTCATTTGTTTCGCCAATTTTTATGTTTTATTTTAATTTAATCTACCCTTGAGGTAATCAATATTTGAGGTGGTGGAAGGGTCAACTTTGTTCAATATCGCCAAGTAGTAAGAAACGTAATCCGCGAATTGCAGCATCGCAAGTATCTCCGAAAGCCGAGTTTGCGAGGATATGAAGCGTACGCGCTCATAAGGAATGTGATTTCTATTGATCAAATCCGATGTGATATTTTGACGCAAATTAATACGATTGATCTCAAAATTTGATTCTAGGGAGATGATCGCGCAAGCACCTTGTGGATGAGCATATCCTTCGACAGCGTTGTGATTGAGCTCCGGCAACTCCTCAAAAAAGGCGAAGTTTTTGGAATTTTCATTGATTTGGGTCTTAAATCTCTTGGCTACAGCAATTAGCAGGTGACTGGCGTAGATAATTACTACCTTGTTGGCGATTTTTTCTGCTAGCAATTTCGCTGGATTGCTAATTGTATTATTATCAGGGCTAAATTTACTTTGAGTTTTTTCAAGTGAAGCAAATACGTCATTGATCAGATGATTATCAAGTTTGAAAAATCCAAGGCGCGAAAAAATCATCAATAAAAAGATAAATGAGTAAAGATAAGCAGCACGAGGCGTAGACTCAAAATCATATGATATGCATGGAATTTTAAACTTGCCTGCGAGCGACTTCAGTTTGCCACCAGTAGCAATAATAATGATCTTCGCATTGCGTTGACGCGACTCAAAGAAGCCAGCAATAGCTTCCTCCGTCTCGCCAGAATATGAACAAACGACGACCAGCGTTTCGCTATCGGTATATGCGGGAAGCGAGTAATTGTGCACACACTCCATCGGCATTGGGCAATCACCCAAAAGTGATTTCACGAGCTCAGCGCCAATCCCGGACCCACCCATACCCAGAAACACAACTTTTTTGATCTTTATATAATAAGAAGGCACTATAAATTTAGCACCGATCTTGAGCGCATCATGAATCTGACTTGCGTAATTATCGATATAATCGATCATCCCAGGGGGATCGATTTTGTTAAATTTTAGATTATCCAAGACCGATGGCATAATTTTCCATTTATAATGT
>JBAXQZ010000119.1:0-3032 GCA_037131475.1 bacterium
CAATTGTCCCAACTTACAGACTATATGTCCAGTTTACGGGGTACCTGCCACTATTCATATAATCTTGTAGATGGCTCTTTCCGATGGTCAAAGACATATACTTCGTTTCTTTTTTACCAACCCACTCCCCTTGGGAATAATCTAATTGTAACTTGTAATGTAAACGTTGCCCATCCTCAAGCGCTTTTTACCTCAATCAATCTAGATACAGGAGAGACAAATTGGTCAAATATTCTTGGCAAGACAGCGGTCGGGCCGATGGTTGTGAATGGGAATATTGGTCTTCTCGATATCGGTGGCTACGATTTGCACACAATAGATCTGATTTCTGGCAATCGGATTGCCCTAAAGCAGTTCCCCAATTATATTACATTGCCGATTATTCATGATGGCAAGGCATATATGCTTGCTCGGCCCATGAATCCACCAACTAATTTGCTAAGCCTGATAGTCTATGACTACAATAGTGGCGTGGCTTCGCCAGCAATCAAGATTACCAACGATTTATCTTTTGCATATATGGATAGTATTATTCTGATCGGTGATAGATTTTATTTTGCAACTGAAAATAACAATATATACAGTGTAAATATCTCAGGCACTGATCTTCAATCTCATCAGATTGCTCCAACGGGCAGAAATCTGAAATATATGATGTTTACAGGAGATTCTATGGCTGTCATGGGATACTACTCGGATTTGCTATATCTGATAAATGAAAATGCTTTTGTCACTCAAGCCGAAACAACAGTGCAATTAAATAGTCCTTACAAGAATGATGGTGATTATATCGCTTATCTCGGGCAAACCCACAGTCATTATCGCAAGGACATCTTTGTAATGCCCGACAAGGCGCCAGCAGACGTTGTGGCGCGTTATCGGGACGTCGGCTATGACTTCGTGGCAATGACTGAGCATAATGAGATTGTGAGCAACCCCGACGTCCCGGGTATTTTATTCATAGAAAACAGTGAGGAAGACACTACCAATACTCACATATTGAGCTTGGCTATACACGACCCAATCGATCAGGGAAAATCATTTCAAGAACGGATAAATCAGATATTCAATCAAAACGGCTTTTCATCCCTAGCTCATCCCAATTCATATAGCTATTGGTGGGATATCGCTGACCTGAAGAGCTTAAAGAACTACAATGCTATTGAGGTGTTTAATGGGGGAATTAATGCTTTTGCGCCGAAGATAGTTGAGGGAGTTAATAATTTAAAAATAGGAAGGACGATATTTACTGCCTATGCCTTTGATAAATGGGATCAGCTCTTGTCCAACAATAATTTTTCTAGAAAATGGGCTACCGCTGGTGATGATTATACTCCATGGGACCCCGACTCCTTTGATAAGGCGGCTGTCATCGTTCTCGCAAAGACAAACAACCAATCAGAAATAATTCAAAATTTAAAAGATGGCAATTTCTATGCGCTCAAAGGTAGCCAAGCTCCAAGAATGAGTATTGCGACGACTGCCGATACAATCTATGTTACGACTGAAACGCCTCAAGATATTTACTTTATCGGCAAAAATGGTGAGCCACGGAAGCTTGTGGCTGGAGTGACAAACGCTTCATATCAAGCCAATGGCGATGAAGGTTATATCCGGGTGCAGATAGGCGGAGGCACGGGGCAAACTTGGTCCCAACCGATTGGAGTAGAGAAAAGGATTGTAAAAACAGCGAGCGGATCAGGGCTCAAGAGTATAGATTTTGGCGACGGAATTCTGACTGCCCGAACCAAAAATAATCTCAATTTACGCAATCTAGTCTCTGCCGAATTACCGATCGTCTCTCCTGATGGAGGGTATCTGTCACCCGTAATGAGCTTTGAGACTGAAGGAAATATTGAGACTCCAGCAACTTTGGTGATGAATTATGAGAACCTTGATCCAGCAATAGTAGATCGACTCTCGATTTACACCTTCAATCAGCTGACTAATTCCTGGGAAAATATCCCAAGTGTCGTTGATAAGACGAGCGGGACTGTGACAAGTACGCTACCACACTTTTCTCTCTATACTCTTTCGTATGCCCCCAGCACCGACGATGTTACGGCGCCAGCAGTGAGTCTTTCTAGTGAGATTGATCTGATGAATATATCGGGAGAAGTAGAACTCTCAGCTACTGCGAGTGACAGTGAAAGTCAGATTGCCAGTGTGAGAGCCTATCTGGATGATGGTCAGGTGCTTTTCAATGACTGGTATGGTGGCGATGGCTACAATGCAGAGATTGATTTCTCTCGCTATCCCACTGGTGCTCACACAATGACATTGGTCGCCGAAGATGAGGCAGGCAATATCGGCACGAAAGATTATCAGATAATAATCCAAAGTTTAGTTTTGACGCCGAAAATAACGATAAATCCTATTGAAGATTTCTATGATTGTATATCACTCAGTGGGACTTTTGAAAGTAGTTTGGAGATCGGCAGTATCGGCATATACATGGATGAACATTACATCGGAAGAGCTGAGTTGAGTAGCAAGTTGTATATTTTTGAGCAAAACCTTGATATAGCAAATATTGATGATGGCGAACATGATTTAGAAATCATCTTAATTGATATTGAGGGGAATAGCACATCAGCAAAAAGTATAATAATCAAACACGATCCAAATGAGTTAAATAATAATATAAATAGTAATGGCAATAATAATTCAAATGCCAGTCTATTAAATGAAAATAAAAATACGAGCATAATTAGTAGTAATAACAATGCTGGCAATCATGTTGATAGCTTAGTAGCAGCGGTAATCAGCCCAGAGCAGCTTATACAGAACAGTGAAGGAAAAACCTCAATAATTGAAATAAATCAACGAGCAAATATGAGTGCATATGGTTTGACTCCAAGTATAGTTGAGGGCGAGTCAGTCGTAACTGATAAGGTTGATCAAAATGATGTAAAATTTACGGAAGTAAATGGTCAAAAGGGTGAAGTAAAAGGAGAGAGTAAGCCAAAAAATAATTATTTTCTATTAGGACTGGTAATCGTTTTGTCAGCAATAATAGCATTGTCTGTATA
>JBAXQZ010000120.1:0-2957 GCA_037131475.1 bacterium
CTATTGATGGTACCAATATTAGAAACAGATCTCATGCTTTTGAAAAATTGTCATCAATTGCCCTGTCATTAACTGGCGAAAAATATGCCGTTATTTTAATCGGTGGGAAATCAGCGATAAAAGCTATCCCCGCAGCACAAGATTTTCTCAAAAAACTTCGTGAAAATGGTTTTGAAAAAGTATATATCGCCGTCGGGCAAATGGCTGACAAAATCAAAGAAAAGATTGGCGACGGTTCACAGTATAATTTAACCCTCGAATATTTCACTGACGGAGAGGGGACTGGCGGAGCGCTTCTCCCATTCAAAAAATTTTTTAATAGCAGTTTCCTTGTCTACAACTCATCAGAAATTTTTAAAGGGCATATTGAAAAGTTAACAGAATTCCACAAAAAACATCACGCAATTGCAACTACATATTTGAATAATTATGAAAATATGTCAGGATTATATATATTCGAGCCTGAAATATTTAAATACATCCCCAAGGGCTTCTCCATGCTAGAGGAAGATATATTTCCCAAGTTAAACGAGAAGGGTGATTTAATTAATTATATTGCACTATAGTAATTGACGGAGCTTTTCTGCTATTGTATTATAAAAAGCAGGAGAATTTTATATGAAAAAAAACCTTTGGATACTATTATCAACAATCATTATCATCATTACTTTTAGCGTTCTGATTGATATCCCCAAGAGTCCACTCTGGGGCACTCAAATCAAAGCAATGCTAGGCCTTGATTTGGTCGGCGGTACAGAGCTGGTCTATGAAGCAGATTTATCAAAATCAATTGACAAAATCAAAGACCTCAACAATTTATCCAATATATTCCGAAAAAGAATTGATGAATTGGGAGTCTCAGAGCCAACTATTCAAACTAGCGGCAGCAATCGCATTATTATCGAACTACCCGGAATTAAGGATATAAATACGGCAATCGATCGTATCGGCCAAACATATGATTTAGTTTTTATGACCGAGTCCACTGCGGAAGCAGGCGTTCAATTGAAAGATTATTACGATCCAAATTACACTTATCCAGGCTATTGGGCCTCGACAGATCTTACAGGAAGCAACCTCACAAAAGCAGATTATACCTTTGAGGGTGGCTCCAAGACTATCAACACCGACCCAGTCGTCACTATCAAATTTGATGGCGTAGGCAAGGAAAAATTCCAAAAAATTACCAAAGAAAACATCAACAAGAAAATCGCGATTGTCCTAGACAATAAAATAGTTTCAGCACCAAATGTTCAAGTCGAAATTACAGATGGATCAGCTATTATTACTGGCTCAAAGGATATCAAGGCAGCACAAGAGCTTGCCAGACGTCTCAATGAGGGTATCCTACCTGTTCCTGCCAAGCTTATAGGTCAACAAAATGTCGGCGCAACCCTAGGCCAAGATTCCCTAAAGAAAAGCCTAGTCGCTGGAGCGATAGGCCTTATACTGGTTGGCTTGTTTATGCTAATTCATTACAAAGTTTCAGGATTAATTGCAACTTTCTCATTGATTATTTATACCATCATCGCGCTCGCTCTATACAAAATAATTCCCGTAACACTCTCTCTTGCTGGCATTGCTGGCTTCATACTCTCCATTGGCATGGCGATAGACGCTAATATTCTTATTTTTGAGCGAATGAAGGAAGAGCTTCGAAGTGGTAAAGAATTAAATCTCTCCATTATCGACGGCTTTAAGAGATCATGGAGCTCAATTAGAGACTCGAATTTATCTTCACTCATTACCTGCGCCATATTATATTTCTTTGCAGGCTCTGGGCCTGTCAGAGGCTTCGCACTCACTCTTGGAGTTGGTATCTTGGTTAGTTTATTTACCGCAATCACCGTCACAAGAACAATTTTATTGATTCTCGCTTCAACTAAAGCAAAGAAGGTCTTACATGTATAAAATCATTAAAAACTCAAATTTTTGGTTCATTTTTTCTGGGACTTTAAGTGTTGTTGCTATCTTGGCAATTATATTTTTTGGACTCAGAGTCGGCATCGATTATAAGGGTGGTACCGTAATCGAGATTCAATCCACTGATTCTAATAAAATCAATCTCACCAAAGAAGTTCTTTCGGCCCAAAATTTTAGCAATTATCAGCTGAAAGAGTCGGACAATAATACAATAAGCCTTCGCCTTCCTACGCTAACCAATGAACAACATCTAAGCTTCGCACGTGCTATGCAAGAGAAGCTCCCCACATACACAGAAACCAAGTATGATACCGTCGGCCCAACAATCGGCAAGGATTTAACAAACAAATCTATTTGGGCAGTATTAATCGCATCATTGGGCATAATTATATTTATCTCATACGCTTTTCGTAAGATGCCCAAGCCGCTCTCCTCTTGGAAATTTGGACTTTCAGCAGCAATTGCCCTAATCCACGACCTACTTATCACCACCGGTCTCGTTGCTATCCTTGGGCATTTCTATGTTTGGATGGAGGTAGATGCCTTATTTATTACTGCCATGCTCACTATTATGGGTTTTTCGGTCCATGATACAATCGTTGTTTATGATCGACTCAGAGAGAATTACATTCGCAATCCTCACGAAGACATTGAGATAACAGCTGAAAAAAGCATCAACCAGACTCTCGCACGTTCAATCAATACTTCGATGACCACTATTATCGTTCTGACCTGTCTTCTCGTCTTTGGCAGCTCAAGCATTAGACACTTTATCGTAATTCTTATCTTTGGCATTACGCTCGGAACATATTCATCCATCTTTGTAGCCTCGCCACTCGTTGTCCGCTGGCATCGTAAACTATTTCACAAAGCCTAAAATAGGGGATTGAGGCAGATCAAAGAGAGTAGTTTATTAATTCTACAAGAATTTCATATTATGAATTATAACTGACTAGGTCATTCAACAATCCGATTGATTGAGTTATTGCTATTTAATTATAAATTATATAATTAAATTAAAGTATGACTATATA
>JBAXQZ010000121.1:0-2938 GCA_037131475.1 bacterium
GCGAAAGTTACACTCAGCCATACAAGGTCAGCTATAGATAGCTTGGCTCCGGAGCGTACGATTTCGATCGAGATGCGCTCATGCACTCCAAGCTTATGCGCCAATTTTTGGAAGATAGTAAGCTCATTACTGCGCTCATACAGTATTTCTTTCTGCTTCCCGATGTGTGCTGATAGCGACGCCACATCCTTAATACGACTCTTGAGCCCCAGCGCCTCCTTGCTAAATTTCTTTGAATAAATCATAACCGAGATTAAGACAACCCCAGTTACGATCAGGAGCGCACTCAACTGAATAATTAATCCACCCAGATCATCACCCAATCCCATCATTCGAAATAGTCCGGATCAAAAAGATTGTCATCCAGCCTAATACCCCAGGTGACCATCCTTTCTGCGGCAATAGGTCGAACGCCAGTAGCGCGATGTCGACCACGCACCATCCCACTCGCAGTCACCCCCAGCCGTTCATATGTAAATATTTCTTGGGCGCTAATAACATCACCCTCCATTCCAGTAATTTCTTGTATACTCAAAATCTTACGAGTACCGTCACTCAGGCGTCCGATTTGGACGATGACATTAATGGCCGAACTTATTTGCTGTCGCAATATTTTCATGGGCACATTAATGCCCCCCATCCCGACCAAGCTTTCTAGTCTGCTGATTGCATCACGAGGCGTATTCGCATGGACAGTCGTCAAAGATCCGGCATGACCGGTGTTCATTGCCTGCAGCATGTCGATAACCTCGCCACCCCGAACCTCGCCAAGCACAATGCGATCTGGTCGCATACGCAAACTATTTTTTACTAAGGCTCGCATCGAAATTTCGCCCTTGCCCTCAATATTTGCAGGTCGAGTTTCCAGTCGTACAACATGATCCTGCTGAAGCTGAAGCTCAGCGGTGTCCTCGATTGTGACGATTCTCTCGTCACTGGGAATAAAGCTGGACATCACATTAAGTAATGTGGTCTTGCCAGATCCTGTTCCACCTGAAATTAAGATGCTGGTTTTTGTCCTAACCAATGCGGCCAACAACTTGGCCATCCTTTGAGAGAGTGACTTATTTTTAATTAAGTCATCCATTACAAGCGGCACAACCGAAAAGCGTCGAATAGACAATGACGGCCCATCTAAGGCAACAGGTGGAATGATTGCATTTACCCTAGATCCATCAGGCAATCTAGCGTCAACCATGGGGCTCGATTCATCAACACGACGACCGACATTTGCAACGATTTTCTGAATGATTCTCAATAGGTGCTCATCATCGTTGAACCGAATTGCACTTTTCTCCAAACGACCACTGCGCTCAACATAAATAGCATCGTATCTATTAACCATAATTTCAGTAACCTCTTTTTCTGCCAAAATCGGCTCCAAAGGACCAAGGCCAATAATTTCATTCTGAAGATCTATAATTAATTTTTTTAGCTCGGAATGGTTGACTTGAATGGATTCCTCTGCAACCAGCACATCAATCAAATTTTTCAATTCAGTGCCAAGCTGTGCCTTGGACATTGTCTCAGCAGCATTTAGATTAAGACGGCTCAGTATCTTATGATGCAATACGGTCTTGATGCGGTAATAATCAGATGAGGCATTGGGCGGCACATAATTTACAATCTGATCAACTGTACTTGTCACCTCGCCAGGTGAACCCATGTGGCCTTGTTTGTTATCGGCTGTCCTAACCTCGTTTAACGAGGTATCAGCTTTAATCTCTTGACCGTAATTCCAATTACTTATTTTTTCTTGAAAATTGTCCATACCTGCCCCAGAAAACCCTTGTCAACCATCTTATTTCCAGTGAGCTCTGACACTATATTAAAAATGGCGTGAGCAAATTTTGAATTGTTCTTAGCGTCAATCATAGGAGTCCCGGTTAGCATTGTATTGTTCATCTCATTTTCAAATGGGACACTTTTCCAAATATTCTGTCCGATCGCATTTTGAAAGTCTGATGTTGGAATCTCAAAACTCGTCCCCACCTTGTTGATCAACACATAAGATTTATTTTCGAGAGACTCAAGCCTTGATCGTAACGCAAGAATTTGGGTGGCCCTTCTGGCTGAGGCAATAGATAGGGTTGCCACTGCAATGAATACACCAATCTTTTTCCACACACGCAGGGTAATCGGATTCAACCCTGTCCCCATGTCAATCAGGACAAAATCATAATGGAGGCTCACAAAATCAAGAAGTCGTTCAACGTTGGCTGCAGTAATACCAAATACATCGTCTATGGACTCGGGTGAGGCGATCATGTCAAAATTATCAGAGCAATGGTGAACCATAATCTTCAGCAGCGTACTGTCAAGACGATCAATTGCAGCAACGATGCTAGACAAATTATCGGATGGCCTATGTGGTGATAGGTACAGGTCTAGATCTCCCAATTCCATTGAGAGATCGATCAATATCACACGTACATTTGGATCCCTTGCGATACCGGCCGCGATATTTGAAACGATGGCGCTACCGCCATCCCCTCCCTTGCTAGAGACCACTCCAATACGCACAACCTCTCTCTTTGCTTTAGACAGTGATTGTCTTTTTTCAGACATTTGTGCTCGCCTTGTTCCGTAAGCTTGTGCGCGAGAAACAATATAGGAAATTTCATCTGGTTTGGTTGATGACAAAATTTCTCGAATACCCTTACGCATCGCACGGAGCACGTGCGTAAAATCATCACCCTGCAAAAATGGCACCACCATCCAAGAGGGGTTAGCGATAGACAGAGCAATGACCTTTTCAAAAAAGGTGTCATCGGTCGAATCGAATCCACCAAGAAATATCAAGTCCGGGTTATTATTTATAACCAGCGAATCCAGTGACTCTTTATTTATATGGGTTGAGGTTATACGATGCGGATCTATTGTTTTGAGCGCATCTGGAAAATCCCAATTGTCTGGGCTAACTAAAACAATATGCATT
>JBAXQZ010000122.1:0-2867 GCA_037131475.1 bacterium
GGGTTATTAGGGGTAAGGGGGATGGCTTCGGAAATTAATCCCCCTTGCGCCCTAATATAAGTATAAATTTGAATAGTAAAAATCTATATTACATATTTATATTTATATAAATCGGGGCTAAAGAAACTAAAGAACAAAAGAGGATTAACTATCCCATAGATTATCGGATCAAGTCCGATAATGACAGACTGCGGGGCGTGAGTGTAAGATAAATGCTGATCCCGAGAATGACAGATAATGTAATAACAATAAAAAAAATGGAGTGTCATCCTCGGACTTGATTCGGGGATCCATCATTACGAATAGTTATCACTTTATGATTTCGTATTTGATAATTGATAACTTAATAATTTACTTGATAATTGATAATTGATAATTGAAAATTGAAAATTTATTTTGTATCTCGTATTTAAACAAAACAGCTAATCAACTCTCAAGCATCGACCTTAGATGTAATTTGCGATAGTATTGTATGGCGAAACGATGAGATTCATCTCTCGCGGAGATTATAATATTTTTTAATGCTTCACTATTGAGAAAATGTTTGGCGACGGCACCACTGGCAAAGTGAAAATCGTTCTTATCTCTTTTTGCGCCCTTTGATATCGAAACCAGTGGGATATCTAGGCCATTTGCAGCCAAAACCTCTTTTGCCACCTTTAGATGTAGTTCTCCGCCATCGACGACCAGTAAATCTGGCTTCGCCCAATCATTCTTAAAACGTCTCTCGAGGACCTGCCTCAGTCGGTCAAGATCATTATTTGGCAATTCCACACTACCCTTCTCCATTTTAATCTTAAAGAGTTTGTATTCACTCTTATCTGGCTTACCATCAATCGATACTACCATCGAGCCGACTGCATATTCGCCCATTATATTAGAAATATCATAACATTCAATACGATGAAACAAGGTGCTTTCGATATGGAATACGTCGTCACGTAGCCCCAAGGCGACATTTTTGATATGATCAAGCGCCATTAATTTGTTACGAACCAAAGAAGCTTCCTCATAACGAAGTGATTTACTCAATTCCTTCATTTCTTTTTCAAGCTCAACAATAATATTTTTCTTCCGTCCGCGTAAAAATTCTTTCAAATACTCAATATTTTTAGCGTATTGTTCTTCGTTAACCCAATCGTTACATGGCCCACTACAGACTCGAAGATCGCCATAGATACACGTCCGATGTTTCCTTCTGTATGTATTAAATTTAGTCTTGGTACAATCACGATAAGGGAAAATTTTACGCAAAATCCGAAGCGAACTCTTCAGTAGTTCTCCCGAAGGGTACGGCCCGAAATAATCAGCGCTTTTGTCAGAGAAATCTACATTACGATAACGAACTAGCTCAACAATCGGAAATATTATTTGTGGCTCTGTTTTTGATGTATTTTTAGCAATACGGATTGCTAAGAAACTCTTGTCATCCTTGAGCCGAATATTATACTTCGGCTTAAGTTTCTTGATCAATTCCGCCTCAAGTATTACCGCCTCTATCTCAGACTCTGTTTCGATCCACTTGATGTCATTTGCCAATACAACCATCTGCTCAATCGCCGGTCCGCGACCCAAGTCTTTCAGGAAATACTGTTTCAAACGATTTTTTAGATTTTTGGCCTTGCCAACATATAAAACCACACCCTCTGCATCCAGAAAATGATACACACCCGGCGTGTTTGGTAGTGATTTAATTTTGTGCTTAAGTTCTGTCATATATACCTTAATAAGACAACCTTATTCCAAATCACAAAATATTACAAGAAAAAGGCTCAAGATTAGGCACATTTATCCCTATGCGCCGCACTTAAGCCTCAAATCTTAATTATTTTTTACTTATTAAAAAATAAATGTTGGAAAAATGGAAGATTGATAACATCTTTGTAGGTAATCGCGACCATCAAGACCAAAAGGAGCGCAAATCCAGCAGTGTGAATAATATTCTCCAATCTTTCTTTAACAACTTTCTTACGAAATATTCCTTCGACCAAAATAAACAAGATTCTGCCACCATCAAGCGCAGGGAAAGGCAATATATTGATAAGCGCCAAATTAATTGAGAGCATCGCAATAAATTGCATCAAAGTCATAATGCCCAATTTAACTGCAAGCCCAGTATAAATATAGATTGCGACTGGCCCGCCAACACCTTCAGCTACTTTTCCAGTTGAAAAAAGTTTCCCGAAAAACCCACCAAGAAAATCAAACGTTAATTTGGTAATCTTGTAAGTTTCGACCAAGGCAATATACGGTGACTGATACCAAGGGACTCGGACAATTGTACGCGAGCCAGTCGTCACTCCAAGCGGTCCATCTGCAGTATTGGAAAGTTGAATTATTTTTTCACTTATTACGTCATCTCTTTTGTATTTGAAAGTAACCTCTTTGCCCGCATTTTGAGTGGTAAATTCAGACAGCTTACCAGGCACGTCAAAACTAAATACCACGCCACCCGCTCTAGCTTCAAGGATAATATCACCAGCTCGCAATCCTACCTTGGATGCAGCTGAATCTGCAACGACAGATTCAATGGTCAAATCTGATGAAATCTTCTTACCAGGCAATGAATCGGGCTCAGAAACGATCGGCGACATCCCTACTGCAAACCCAATAGTCAAAATAAACCACGCCAACAATAGATTCATCACTACACCCGCGATGGCGATAACAAATCGCTTGGAAGGCTTTTGATTCTCCAAAGCGCGCTTATCCTTCGTTTGCTCCAACTCGCCAAGCATTTTTACATAACCACCGATTGGTATCAGATTAATTGAATATTCAGTCTCACCCTTTTTAAACGCTATCAAGCGAGGAGGGAATCCAATCGCAAATTCTTCGACTTTGACACCTGCTTTCTTTGCTGCAAT
>JBAXQZ010000123.1:0-2840 GCA_037131475.1 bacterium
GCATTGGGTTGATACGATTAAAAGTTTCTCTCGAGCTGGCAGCAGTGTCGTGTGAGCGAATTTTTGGTATAGAATTTCGAGCGCTTCGACATCGCAGTTGGTAATGCCTATCAGGGCTATATTTTTCCTCTTTGACCCGGTATCAGTGGCGACCTCGTTGTTATTGGGCATAAGTATTTTTTTGAAAGGTATGATACTTCTGGGCGTTGGGATTGGAATATTTGAGTGCTCGGGGATTGACCCAAAGGTAATTTCGCCGTCAATTTCGTGAGTGCCAAAACAATCATATTCTACTCGAATACTAAATAAAATTTGATTGAGTTGATGTTTGGTAATAAACGCTTTCATTTCCCTCCGATTGTATTTATTTTACTTTGTTTTGAAGTTTTGAGCAAATTGTTTTTCATTATGTTTGTCGCCTATTTTTATTTGTGATAAAATTATTAAGTAAGGATAAGGATAGAAATAAAGTATAAATAATTGGAGGAGATATGAACTCTATTAAAGATCTTGATGTAAGTGGGAAGAAAGTATTTTTGCGTGTTGATTTTAATGTGCCACTCAAAGATGGCAAAATCACTGACAATAATCGGGTGAAGGCAGCGATTCCTACAATTGAATATCTTGCCCAACACGGTGCTAAGATCATCATTGGTACTCATTTGGGGCGCCCAGATGGCAAGCCAACACCGGAGAGCTCTACTTTGCCGGTAGCCGAGGAATTGGCCAAATTGATCAAACATAATGTGATTGCAACTGATCATATTTTGGGAAGTGAAGTGACCGATCAAATCGAAAAAATGAAAGAGGGTGATATATTGGTGCTTGGTAACCTGCGTTGGCATCCCGAAGAAGAGAAAAACGATGAAGATTTTGGCAAGGCTTTGGCGAGTTATGCCGACCTTTATGTCAATGATGCTTTTGCGGTTTCGCATCGAGCCAACGCTTCCGTCGAGTCAATTACTCACTATTTGCCTAGCTACGGTGGATTTTTGATGGAAAGTGAGATTACAACCCTTGGGCTACTATTTGAGAATCCTGAATCTCCTTTTGTCGTAATTATTGGTGGTGCTAAAGTCAAAGATAAAGCTGGCGTGATTAAATTTTTGGCTGCCAAAGCTGACCGCCTCTTGATCGGTGGCGCTGTTGCCAATACCTTTTTGCTCGCACGTGGTGAGGATGTCGGTCAATCTTTGATTGAAGAGGATATGATCGAAGAGTGCAAAGGAATGCTTGATGAATTTGGTAGCAAGATTGTATTGCCAATTGATTATGTAAAAAAGGAAGACGCTGACGGTAGTTTTTCAATTCTTGATATTGGCGAACAAACTCGTATTAAGTTTGGTTCGATTATCAAAGAGGCAAACGCATTATTTATCAATGGCAATCTTGGCTATACTGAAGAGGAAGCGTATCAAGGTGGCACCAAGGCAATTGTCGAAGCGATTAGAGATAGTAGCTGTGGTGTGAAGGTGGCCGCTGGTGGTGATACAGTCGGCTATATTAATAAAAATGGTTATGAGGGTGGATTTTCGTTTATCTCCACTGGCGGAGGAGCAGCCCTAGAGCTTCTAGCTGGCGAAAAATTACCAGGTGTTGAAGCACTTAATTAAATAATATTGGTTGGATTTTATGACTGAATTATGGGGTATTAATGATCCGAAACTATTAGGGCCTGTAGGTCCTGAATTGGCTCCGCCTAAGGTTAATATTGAAAACTTTGGGTATCAGTCTTTGACAGTTGCTCAAGGCATGATTACTGATAAATTGAAATCGTGGGGTTTTAGTACTGAGGAAATCAACAATTTCAAAATTGTTTTTCGTCCTGCTGTCATTAATGATTCTAAATTTCAAAAGATGTTGGTCCAAGGGTTTTATCAAAAAAAACCAGATGGAAGTCGTTATATCGAAATTTACACAACTATTCCAGTCAAAAATGAGGAGGATCAAAATTTTGGTGTCGCGGTAAAGGAAGATGTCATCCAGCGAACCTTGGCACATGAATTGAGGCATGCAATGCAGGATAGGGCTGGAGTGATGGAACAGCACCCAATCGCTGAAACTGATGAGGAACATGAAGATAATCTGCTAGAGAGTGACGCAAGAGCCTACGCCGAGGATAATCTAGATGAATTCAAGGGAATGGTCAGATGTGGGGAAACTTCAGGGCCATCAGATGGTCTCAAAGATTCCGATGTGGCTAGGATTGATGATTCTGTTCGACCCGATATAGACACTGAAAAATCATATTTGATGAATGAATCGCATCATCCTGCTCGAACGTGGTCGAAGGATGTGGATGATATTGTTGATTCGCTTGAAAATGGTGAAGTTGATTCCGAAACCACAATCGACAAATATAATGAGATTTTTGATCGGGGCAAAAATATGATGGAAGCTGGCTCGCTTGGGCATTATGAATTTCAACTGAAAATGGAAGAAGCGACCAAGAAAATTAATGAGTTATTGCATCAGCCGGGAAATTCATCAGAAGAAGAAGTCAATTAAGAATAAATTTATTTACTAATAATTTTGATATTATCTGATATAATAAAAATGAACTTATTAATTTGCTCAAACATTGAAGCAATTTTATGAAAAGAAGAAGGACAAAAACAAAAGGTGGATCAAACAAGATGGTGATTTTTGTTGTCGCTATAATCTTTGTTATTTTTCTGTGTGCGGCTCTCAATAAGCCAAGGGCAGAAATAATCAAGGGTGCACAAGAAACACAAAACGACTGCAAGATTGTCGACGGTGTGAAAACCTGTTTGAGCTACTATTAAAACGAAGGGAAAATATGTTTATGAATGTCGCGGAGGAGCTGAAGAAGGCGAGGG
>JBAXQZ010000124.1:0-2779 GCA_037131475.1 bacterium
CATCACTTACAGTCTCGACTGATACCGCCTGCTTCCTCAATTCTTTTGCCCCTTCAAAGCCTCGCAAATAGCACAAGAGGTGCTTTCGAAACTCGATGAGACCAACGTTACCCTTTGTCGCAAAACTCAACGTAGCGTGCCTTATAATAAGTTTTTTCAATTCCATAAATTCAATTGTTTCTCCTGCAAAAATCCAGGGCTTGCCAAAAATCGCTCGGCCGATTGCCATTCCATCCAATTGAGAAAGTCTGGTATTAACATTTGATTGCACATCACCATTCCCAATTACGGTCAGGTCATCACCATACATTTCTTTTACTTTAAAAATATTTTCCCAGCGAGCCGCATTCTTGAAGCCATCCTTATAGGTACGACCATGAATTATCAGCGTACGGGCGCCTGCCGTTCTCAATTTTGGGGCAAATTCCAATATTTCATCATCGCTTTCCCAGCCAAGACGAGTTTTCACTGAGACTGGTAGATCTGTATTATCAACCACTGAACGCACAATTTCCACCGCCAAATCAGAATTTTTCATCAATGCCGCACCATGATCACTATTTACCACTTTTCTCGCCGGGCAACCCATATTTATATCAATGCCATCAGGCTTTAGATTTTCTACGATCCATTTTGTTGCCAAAGCGAATTTCTCAGGATGTTTGCCAAATAATTGAACGACAAATGGCCTCTCGTTTTCAAAAAACGATAGCAATCCTGCCGTGGGCTGATTCTTGGTAGTTACTACTTCATTAAAAATATATTCTTCATTGTGCCCAATATTTAACGTCTTTTTTTCTATAGTCATCTGCTTTGATGAATATGCGATTGCATCCGATGAAACCAATTCCGAGACAACAACATCTGCTCCATATTCATGACAAATTAGCCGAAAAGCACTATCAGTATACCCAGCCATAGGCGCCAATACTTTGATCGGCTTTTTAATTTCATTCCAAAAATTCATCTAATTTTTCGACTCATTTTTTTTAATAAGTAAATACGCATTGTCTGCTTTGTCCTCAATCTCCCAACCATTTTCAGATAATTTTTGGCGTAGATAATCCGAGGAGGTAAAATCATGGGCGATTCTTGCTCTCTTGCGCTCCTCTGCAATCTCAATAATATCCTCTCCAATATATTGATTTTTCTTAGCCAAGATTTTTAAGCCCAATACCTCGTCAAATTTACTGAGCGTAGCATATTTGTCATTTGGCTTGATATTTTCCTCTCTGACAACCTCCCAAAGCACGGCGAGCGCCTCTGGGGCATTTAAATCATTGTCGAGGGCATCTTTGAACCTGCGCAATGACTCAATGTGTATTGCACCATTTGCTACGGGCAAATCTTGACCAAATCGTACCAAACGCTCACGAGCATTTTTGGCCGCTTGGAGGCTATCCCAAGTAAAATTTAATTTTGAACGATAATGAGCACTTATGACCATATATCGAAAATCAAGTGGTGAAAATCCCCTCTCCTCCAGCATTTCCAATGTATAAGTAGTCCCCTCACTTTTTGACATTTTCTTATTGTCAACCATCAAATGCCCATTGTGGATCCAATAATTGACGAATTTCTTGCCGCTTCTGGCCTCCGATTGAGCAATTTCATTTTCATGATGCGGGAAGATATTATCAATGCCTCCTGTATGAATATCGATAGTGTCTCCCAGCCTATCCATCGACATTGTCGAACATTCAATATGCCAACCCGGTCGGCCCTTTCCAAGTGAAGTCTCCCAAAATATTTCACCGTCATTTTCATCCCAAGCCTTCCAAAGCGCGAAGTCTGAGGGATTTTCCTTTTCATATTCATCTTGAGATACACGAGCACCAACCTTGATCTCTCGATTTTCCAATTGCGACAATTTGCCGTAATGCTTGAATTTATCCAACGAAAAATATATTGACCCGTCCTCAGTTCTATATGCGAAGCCTTTTGTCATAAGATCCGTAATAAAATCAACCATTTTATCAATATACTCAGTTGCGCGAGTAATATTTTCTTTATCGGGCTTAACAATATTTAATTTGTCCAAATCAACAAAAAAGGCTTTTTCATAATCTTTGATTAATTGATCAAATTTTTGTCGATCACCTTGTGATTTTTTTATTGTCTTGTCATCAACATCAGTAATATTCATCACTCTAGTAACATCAAAATGATTAAATATTAGTGTCCGATAAAGCAAATCATCACAAATATATTTTCTAAGATTTCCGATATGTGGAATATCATAAACAGTGGGGCCACATGTATATATCCTAACAAAATTAGCCTCAACAGGTTGAAAATCTTCTAATTTTTGACCAAGAGTATTAAATAATTTCATCGCGAAATCCTAGTTAATATTGAATGTTTTTATTTATGACTAATTCTAGCACAAAAAACAAGTTTTTTGAATAATAAAAAGAAATTCCAGGTAGGCCTGGAATTTCATAGAGTTCTTTTTCATTTATAACAAGTGTCAATCAAACCAATTCGAACTCATCTTCGGAAAAATCAGATAGATCGAAATCGTTTCTGATATCTGCCTCCTCCTGGTCGAGATCATTAGCTGGCAAAATGTATTCCTTTCCGCTCACATCCTGCATCCAACCGCCACATCTGGGGCACTCCCCTCCGTCTCCATCTGTAAATTGACAGTCTTCACAGTAAAAATTGTTTTTTGCGCCGAAACTCATAGTGTCCCTTTTTGTTTTATTTTTACTTCCTGGATTTTATCGGTCACGATTTGATAAGTCAACGATATTTATCCACATGAACTATCCATAGC
>JBAXQZ010000125.1:0-2768 GCA_037131475.1 bacterium
GATTTGGGGCCAATTCCGACTAATATTTTTGAAATTGCGATTGGTCTCACCTCCATTTTGGGAATCATTGAATTTATCAAATCAAGAAGGAAACCAGAGCTTGGCGGGTATTGGCCGTATTTACTGCTACTCGCTGCTCTAATCAGCGTTTTTGTCGCTCCTGATAAGTTGAATGCCCTTGGCATATTTAAAGGCTGGTTTGTCGTGCCCTTCATGCTTTATTTGCTCATGATAAATTTTCTTGAGGCAAAGTGCATCTTCAAAGTTTCTCTGATTCTCTTCGTGCAACTGCTTTTCATCTCACTTTGGGCAATCTTGCAAAGGATTGGCATTATCCCTACGCTTTTTTATCAAGTAGGCGACTCAAGCTTTAATCAGTATTTAGTTGAAGGTCGCGCTTTTGGCCCCTTTGAATCACCCAATTTTCTCGCGATGTACCTCGCCCCTGTTATCTTCTTGTCCTCGTTATTTATTCAACAAATTTCCTCAAAATTGTCCCGAATTATTATCATTCTTCTTTTTATTTTGCCCTTTACGGCGCTTTATCTGAGTGGTTCCAATGGTGGCATCCTGGCGATATTGGCCGCCCTGTTTCTCGTATTGATATTCATGACTTGGAGTAGGAATAAACAAGGTAAATTAATCGCAATTGCTTTTCTGTTAGTTGGCGCTGTTAGCCTTGGTATTATCTTCTCCAAAAATGATCTCAATTCCGGGAGCAATGATATCCGTAGAGAGATATACTCTTATTCCAAAACAATGCTCGAGGGTCATCCTGTGGTGGGAATAGGGCTTGGAAATTTCCAAAATGAGATTGCTCAGTATTCAAAAGATAACGGCTCTTTTCAAATGTGGGGCTTGCCCTTTGCCCTCCATCCGCACAACGTTTATATTGCCTTTTGGCTGAACCTCGGGCTTCTAGGTATAGTATCATTTTTGGTATTGCTAGTGAGGTTTTTTGCCAATTTAAACAAGATTAAAACCTCATTTTATCGTACTTTATTATTAGCATCGATGAGCACCATTTTGGTCCACGGACTCTTTGATACGACCTATTTTAAGAATGATTTATCCTCGATATTTTGGCTGATTCTAGCGGTTGCCTATTTGGCCCAAGAAGGAAAAGATGAAGATTAGATCAAAATTCGCTTCAATAATCTTGGTAATATTATTTCTCTTTCTGCCATTCAGTTCATGGTTGGTAAGCTATTTTAAAAACAATAATATATCTCTTTTGCGTGATGGGCTGGTGCTATTAATAATCTGCCTCGCCATTCCTAATTTTTTTGATATGATAAAACGCAAGAAGATTTACACGGCGTCCACATTAACAACAATTCTTTTTATTCTTTATGGACTCGTCTCATATTTTTGGCGAGAGGCAAGTGTCGAGCAATGGCTGAGGGGCTTTCGCTTCACCTTTTTGCCGATTGTTATGTTTTTATCAATTTATTCCTTTGAATTTGATCCAAAACAGCGTCTATCTATCTTGCGT
This sequence comes from bacterium, assembly GCA_037131475.1. Taxonomy (GTDB): domain Bacteria; phylum Patescibacteriota; class UBA1384; order XYA2-FULL-43-10; family 1-14-0-10-43-13; genus JBAXQZ01. The sequence goes on from JBAXQZ010000125.1 coordinate 1,496, forward strand.
TCGGTTCTGATTTCGGGCGTGGCAGTCATAATTATCGGGATTTTGGAGTATTTTCATATTCGCTTGCCTTTGGGTGAAGGTCAGTCCAATCTCGGCGCAATCCAAGAGTTTCAATATATCGAGAGCACCAATATCTTGCGTCTACAGTCAGTCTTGGCTGGCCCAAATGCCTTTGCCCTATATCTTCTCGCTCTTATCTCATATATTGTCGGTTCGTTTAAAGAGATCAACCAGAAGTTAATATATTTGACCATTCCTGCAATTATCCTATTGGTTCTAACTTTCTCGAGGAGCGTCTTGTTTGGCCTCATCGCTCTGATCGCCGGATACTGCTGTATTTTCATCTTTAAGAAATTTAACAAACAAAAAGCCTGGTTGATAATTATTTTGTCTTTTTCATTATCGATTGCAATAGGGCTATCGATTTACTCGAACTATCGTGAGCAACCACTCGTCACCCACAATACCTCGACCAATCTGCGAACGATTCAATATGAACGAATCTGGGAGACAAGGAATGAAATCGGACTTTGGGGTCGTGGCTTGGGCACCGCCGGCCCAGCCTCGCAATATCGTCTTGATGGAGGAGAGAATCATTGGACCGAAAATATTTATTTCGATATTTTTGAAGATTTAGGCCTGATAGGATTGCTGATATATATCGCTCTTTTGACCACAATAATACTCTCGCTAATCAAGGGCTCCGTCCAGAAAAATCTCACCGCCTTTCTCGCGATAATCTCCTTTATTGTCGCCGGCTTCTTCATCAACAACTACACCGGCCAAGCAGGGATTTTCCTAGTCTGGCTAGCAGCAGGAATGGCACGAGCGAAGACGGAGTGAATGATGAATATTGAATTGTGAATCTTGAATTGAGGTCAAATATTTTAGTCATCTCGACATCCCGATGAGCTTCGGGACGAGACCTGTCTGCCGACAGGCAGGGATCTCCCGCTTATTATATATGAATAACATGATTGCACGTGTTGTAGGATTTCTCGCCTCAATTCATCAGGCCACTGCCTGTTTCTTGATGGGTCGAAATGACATCCCTCATTTTTTAAATTTTAAATTTTAAATTTTAAATTACCCTCATCCATTATTGTTGTTTGCATTTTTTTAAATTCTTTTGTATAATGGATTTACAATCAAATATTATCAAGAGTGACGCGAGAGAATTGGCTCTATGACCGTCCAGCAACCTTCCTCCTTTGGGGATAGGTGCTAAATCCAAGCCCCAAAGGGCAAGATAAAAACATAAAAAATCTTGCTT
>JBAXQZ010000126.1:0-2670 GCA_037131475.1 bacterium
TAATGCCTTTCAGGCTGGTATTTATGCCACCACCTCTGGTGGTGGTCGTTAACTATACCGTGATTCTTGTCTGGCTTATGTGGTCAATACTGCTGATTTGTGCTAAGATTAGTCTGTCCTGATTGAAGGACGATTTTTTCGTGATAATTTAACATATTAATTAGTTACAACAATGAATCAAAAGAATATTCGAAATTTCTGTATCATCGCTCATATTGATCATGGCAAGTCTACTCTGGCTGACCGTATGCTTGAAATTACCGGCACAGTGGAGAAGCGACAGATGAAAGAGCAGCTGCTAGATAGTATGGATCTAGAGCGTGAGCGTGGTATTACTATCAAATTGGCTCCCGTGAGAATGAAATGGAGTCATAGTAAATTATCAAATATCAAACTTGAAACTGGAAATTCAAATTCAGATGTTTTCGAGCTAAATCTGATCGACACCCCAGGGCACGTGGATTTTCAATATGAAGTCTCTCGTTCATTGGCCGCTGTCGAAGGCGCGGTGCTCTTGGTTGACGCCTCACAGGGAGTTGAAGCACAAACTCTTTCGGTCCTCTATGCTGCTATCGAAAACGACCTTGAAATTATACCAGTGCTCAACAAGATTGATCTGCCAGCAGCTCGTCCCGAAGAAGTCGCTGAGGAGATTATAAAAATCCTTGGATGCAAAAGAGAAGATATCCTCATGGCTTCGGGCAAGACAGGGGAGGGCGTGCCAGCAATCCTTGATGCAATTGTCGATCGCATCCCTGCACCAAGTGGAGAAGTGGACAGTCAACTCAAGGCCCTAATTTTTGACTCGGTCTATGATCCATATCGTGGTGTTGTCTCCTTTGTTCGTATCAAAGATGGCTCAATATCCAAAAATAGTAAATTTTATTTAATGGAAACAAAATGCGAAGGTGAGGCTATCGAAGTAGGCTACTTCGCGCCCAAATTTACAGTCTCCCCTATCCTATCTGCTGGCGAAATTGGATATATCGTCACTGGATTCAAATCAGTCTCTGAGGCAACTGTTGGCGATACAATCACGCTCAAGGACAAGCCGGCGACTACTCCCCTGCCTGGTTACAAAAAAGTCTTGCCAATCGTTTTTGCCTCAATTTTCTGTACTGAGGGTGATGATTATCCGTCTCTCAAAGAAGCGATAGAGAAATTGAAGCTCAATGACGGCTCGCTCTCCTATGAGACCGAACGCTCTGATGCACTTGGCTTTGGCTTTCGTTGTGGCTTTCTCGGCTTACTTCATATGGATATCGTCAAAGAGCGATTGGAGCGTGAATACAATCTCGCGCTAGTGGTCTCAAGCCCAACAGTAAGATATCTGGTAACTCTGGCCAGCGGCGAGGAAGTCCAGGTGGAAAAGCCAGGGGATTTGCCTGAACATGGTAGCTTTGCAGTCATACGAGAGCCTTGGGTTAAGCTAGAAGTTTTCGCCCCCAAAGATTATGTTGGCGCGACGATGGAAGTTGTCCAGCGCAAACGTGCAATATTTAAAAATATTGAATATATCGACGAAAATCGATCAATTATTCATTATGAAATCCCTCTCGCTGAGGTCATCATCGATCTCTATGATTCGCTCAAAAGTGTTTCCAAGGGGTATGCCTCGATGAATTATGAACATATGGATTACCGCGAAGCTGATCTCGAGCGAGTGGATGTCATGATCAATCTCGAAACCGTCGATGCGCTCAGCTTCATCACACATCGCTCCAAAGTTCAATCAGAGGGTCGACGTATTACCGAGAGGCTTAAAGAATTAATCCCCCGACAAAACTTCGAAGTCAAAATCCAAGCTGCCGTCGGCGCCAAAGTCATCGCTTCTGAAAGAATCTCTCCTTACCGCAAAGATGTCACTAGTGGTCTATATGGTGGAGATATCACTCGCAAAAATAAACTTCTAGACAAGCAGAAAAAAGGCAAGAAGAAGATGAAATCCATCGGCCGAGTCGAGGTGCCAAGCGACGTTTTCATCAAAGTCCTACGAAACGAATAAATATAAATAATATTTGAATACAAAAAAAGACGATTAATCGTCTTTTTTTGTATGAGCGTCAAAATCTTATCTTCGATTACTTTGGCACCTAAGTATATGTTAAAAAATCGGTAAAAAGCAAATCCTTTTTTTAGATAAATAATCTTGCTTGACATTTTAATAACAGTAATGGCATTCTCTTTGAAGATAAAAATTAATAAAATAGGAATCTATTATGAACGAAAAAATTGAGATTGTTCTTCAAGAGTTAATGGAAGTAGAAAAAGAACAAGAAAAAAATCTAGGAACGAAAATTGGGCATCCAAGGAGAAATAATATGATGTTTGTAGCGGGGATGTCAGTAGAAGAGAAGGAAAAAGAACTTAATTTATTGCTCGGTGAAGAATATGGGTTTGTCACTGAGAAGCAATGACTAGTCTCGATTCATGAATTATTGATAAACTAATTAATCTTTTTACCACAATTTTGACAAAAATCATGGTCTAATTTGCGCTTTTTCCCGCAAGAACCACAATATTCACCACTATTAGTCGCTGAATGTGCTGCTGAACTTCGATATAATTCCGAGCATAATGAAACGAGTGTAATTAGGCCTATTAAAACATTTAATACATGCCAAATTTCCGGGCTCATATATATAGGTAAAAAAGGATTCCATAATATTG
>JBAXQZ010000127.1:0-2659 GCA_037131475.1 bacterium
AAAAAGAGGATCACTATTTCCTGATGTTGGCGAGAATTGTTTTTAGACAGCCTGTTAAGGGAGGAGAATAGAGCACAAAAAAAACCACCCGCATCTAGTCGGGTGGTTTTTTTCTATTTCAAACTGCACGATACTTTGATTAATTAATCTTGACCTTTTTGATCTCGATTTTTTTGGCTTTTTTGGGCTCGACTTTTGGGACGCTGATCTTGAGCACTCCATTGTGCATTTCGGCCGATGCTTTGTCGCCAACTACCTCGCTTGGCAGAGTGAAGCTTCGAGAGAATGAGCCAGTGTGGCTCTCTTTGTAATAATACCCGGCCTCTTCGTCCTTCTCCTCTTTGTCCTCCATGCGCTCACCCGAGATAGTCATGACGTTGTCCATTATTTCTACATTAATGTCATCCTCTTTGATCCCTGGCAATTCTGCGCGGACCTCGATCGTACCTTTCTTGTCCTTAATATCAATGCGTGGCATTCCAACCGAGTTTTTGGTTGGAGTAATAACACTATCCTCAAAAAGGCGATCCATTGCGTCTCTCAAGGATACGGCCTCTCGAAATGGCCTCCATGGTCCTAATTCGCTCATAACACCATCCTTTCTTGACCCAATTTCTTGGGGGTTATTGATAATATTTATTTTAATTGGGCTTTCCTGAAATGCTTCGTGAATCTCCTGCTCAATTTCGTTTTGAAAATCAAATACTTCTTCAAAGGCGGCATTGAAAAACTGGCAGAGATTGATTGCAAGTGGGAGCGATGGCATATATCGTCCTTGCTCGAGAGCAATGATCGATTGCCGAGAGATACCCAGCTTGTCGGCAAGCTCCTCTTGACTAAGACTATGAAGCTTACGCAGCTCCTTCAGCCGATTCTCTATATTAATGTCTTTTTCATTCATATTTACTCCGTTTTACTAGCTTTTAATATTATCTGCTAGTAATGACTATTTAAATGTAAAGGAAACTTTACATTTTGTCAAGAGGTGAATGAATTTTTGTGAATGAATTTTTGTTTCTGATTAACCAATATATTATCAGTATGATTATGTTAATTGGATAAATATTAAGTTTGTATGAAAAGTCCGATACAAATTGGGCGATCACGAAGTTGCGTTATAAACAAAAAGAGTAAACCGCACGAGTATACTTTGAATACTCTTTCTGCGGTTTACTCTCGATTCAATTCACCGACGATTATCTGATTGGGTCCGATTTTCAAAATCTGGCAATCATTGTAGTGTCGGCGAGTTATCCCGAAAATCCAATTTAGAATACGAGATACAAAGTTGTAATGTGGCCAAATCACTTGATTAATTAATGACCACCCCGAAACGTCTGCCGGAAATAGTGGTAAATCGTCGAATAGACTGCAACAACCAGCAATGCGAATGTCCTTCCCAACAATTATTGCTCCGGCACTAGATCCGACATAAATTAATTTTTGCTTCGTGCCTTCTAGCGCTTCAAGCAACCCTATTTTGTCGCTCCAATATTTTAGCGCGTACGTGTTCCCACATTCGGCGTATATTACATCGAATGTACTAATTTTCGTTGCCAAATCTTCATGAGACAAATGCTTCAGGTCAATAATGACTACTTCAATATTGTTCTCAATCAGAAGTTGGCGCTCTGGCTTCACAAAAAACCGGAGATAAGAGTAGTCCCATGCTACGGTCACAATCGCAACCTTCAGATGCTTCGGTTCGGATTTGCTTGCAGCTTCAAGTAAAAGTGCTAGCAGCTCCTTGACGTTATACGTAGTTAAGCTCGAAAGCAAAATAAGCTGTGCAATCATTAATTACACCTCCTTACGAACATTACTATTATATTAACATGATATATACAATATGTCAATTTTGGTTAATTATTTTCTTTTCTTGCCTACCTCCGATACATTCGGACAGTTGCGGGATAGCCTAGATTTTTGGTCTCTATTGAATTGATTGATTTTTGTGTAGGGAATTCGAAGGAGAGAGAGACAACCTTGGTCTTGTCCGCGATTGTATTGAAAAGCCATTTTTCGATCTTGGTGAGTAGGGTGGGTAATAAATATAGATAGACGACGTCGGCCTTGCGAAGATATTTCTCAGCAACCGAGAAATCGCCAAAGAGAATTTTAATATTTCTTTGTTGACGGCTCATTAAGACATTGAGATTGGCCTGCAAATAGCAAAGAGGCGATTTCTCGACGCCAATACCTTTGGCACCAAATTGACTAGCGGCGATGATCAGAGATTTGGCATTACCACAACCCAGGTCAACGACCAATTGCCCCTTCTTTACTCCTGCGAGTTTCATCGCGTCCGACATTGCGGTCCCACTAGAGTAAATACTGGGGGCGCCCAAAAAATTGGCATAGACCAGATTGGCAAAAACAAAAAGCATCAGGAGTAAAAATATGATCATCACAAGGGCTAAAAATATTATCATATTATAAATTTAATCGATTACTGGAAAAATTGCAAAGTATTTGATACAATGACATAAGGAGGGTTTATGAATGAACATTTATTGAGTGAAGATCTCAAGGATTTGCATATCATCTTGAGTGATTTGAAGCGAATTCAGCAACGACAATCCAGTTTGCGTTGGAATTTCTGGCGAGGCGTCGTCTATGGTTTTGGATTTTTCATAGGGTCTGCGGTTTTGACAGCAGT
>JBAXQZ010000128.1:0-2617 GCA_037131475.1 bacterium
GGAGGGACCTGTCTGATTGTGGGCAGGGAAATCTAATAATGAATAATAATAAATAAGATCTCTCGACTCCATTTCATTCTACTCGAGATGACAGTCAGCTTTATTTTGCGAGAACACAGCATTGAACAATAAAAGTGTAGTGTGTATTCTTTTCGTAAATTTAGTATTTTTCGTATTTCGTATTAATTATGATTTAGAATTTTAAAAAATTTGGATTTGTTTGTTATATTCGGATTTGATATTTTGAATTTAATACTAGTATTCTTTTCGTAAATTTTGTATTTTTCGTATTTCGTATTAACTAGGATTTACCTAGTTTCTCGTAGGTCATTTTCTTGAGATCTTGCCACCAGATATTGGTGAAATCTTCACATTTGATGATTTCTGCGAGGATTTTCTTGGCACCTTCGGTCTCCAATGCCCTTTCGACGTTATCAATCCATATTTGGCTTCCTTTGAAGCCTTGTTCGAGATATATTTTGGCCTGAATAGCTTGCTCAAGCCAATCTGCGTCCTGGGCGATTATCCCCTCTTTTGTATTGCGATATCTTTTTTCATCCAACATGCTTACAACTTTTGATCCGATATCTCCATCGAGAGCTTTGAATTGTTCAATTTCGGCTTGGATCTCGGCGTCTTTGGTATCTAGATAGCGAGAGCTAACTTTGTTGTGATCCCCTATCCTTGTCTCATGATTGTCATGGAATATATTGATTGCCGCTGTTTTGAACGGATCTGCGCCCTCCATATCCGCCAATACAAAAGCAATTTGTGCGGAAATGAGGGCGTGATCTGCGATGGAATCGGTATTGAGAACTCCTGCAAGACGAAGGCCGATATGGTCTAGTCTTTTGAGCATTTGCATTTCAGAGAAGAATTTGGTGATATTTTCCATTTGGCACTCCTATTGATGAATAATTGGTCTTAATCGAGCGAAATCAACGAAATTGTCGCCTGCAATCGTGCGTATTTCCTTGGCAGTTCGATCCCATCGAGAAAATACCATTACTGAGCGACCGTGAGTCTTGAGATAGCTTAGCACTGCTGCAAAGTCGCCATCACCAGTCATCGCGAGAACGCCAGAATATTGTTCCATATAGCGCATCATATCAAAGGTCATATCGACATCGCAATTGGCTTTGAGGAGCGGCTTCTCATTGTTTTCATCTTCATCATCATAAAATACTTTGGCTGGCTTGATCTTCATGGTGTAGCCGTAGCCCTCAAGTATTTGGTAAAAATTAATTTTGCTCAGAGTTTTCTCGATTAGGGCCGCTTCTTTTTCATCTGATTTGGCTTGAAGCTCTTTGAGATGATCGGTCAGCTTTGCTAGGTCAAGTGCTTTGTTGTCTAGAATTGAGTATTCGAAGTCAAAAATACGTAGTCCCGAATAGTAAAATGTCTTGGTGACATTGTATTTGCTTTGGATGTGCTCGAGAAGCTTCTTGTAGTCGATGCCAAAGCCCATGCTCTCACGTCCACCCCAGAAAAGATTTGAGGCATCAATAAAACAAAACATTGGCTTCTTGCCCTGAAAGAAATTAATCGAAATCTTATCATTTTTGGGCTTGATTGCCTTGGTGGGTTGGATAATATTTTTCTGTTCAATTGGTTGCTTCGCAATCGGTGGAGTTGAGGCTTTGGGGCTCGGGGTTTGATTTTCGGAGCTGCGATTCTCGGGGTTGCGTTTCATAAAAAAACTAAATGGCATATTGTCCTTTTCATTAACTTTAGATTAAATATACGCCCTTTTAAATAATATATGAAGACCCTATAATTCATGCTAATACGAAATACGAAAAATACGAAATTTACGAAAATGAATACTAGTATTAAATTCAAAATATAAAATTCGAAAAAACAAACAAATTCAAATTTATTAAATTCTAAATACCTTTGCCCCTCTCCTTTCGAAGGAGAGGCTGGGTGAGGTTAAATTTAAAATTGTTCTGTCATTATCGGACTTGATCCGATAATCTATGGGATAGTTAATCCTTATTATTTTTTTGTCCCTAATCCCCGACCTGTATAAATATACTTAGTATTAGTATCTTGGCTATAGTATCGTCGGTCATTATGTTGAAGTTGGTATTTTTATTCGAAACGTGAAGAGCGTGTCGGTAGATTGCCGACACGCTCTAGGTTTATGCAAGAGCAATTTCTTGCTAGGACGCGCTTTTGATTCCATCGATCTGTCTCTCCACTTCTTCTAGCGCTTTGATCGCTCTAGAGAACATTTGTACTGCATTTGGATCGCTTCTTTCGTAAGCATCCAGTGCTGCACGACTAGCTGCATGAGCAACTTCGAAGACTTTCTCGCTGAAGATGTGACTATTCTCGAGCGCCTTCCATTCAACGGCGCTGTTAAAATAGTTTTTGCGAGTAAAGTTGTAGAGATTTTCGACTACTCTCACATTCTCATCGTGTCCTGAAATTTCCGGCTTTTCTAGCCCCAATGCGAGAGCAATGCGCCCCAAAACCTTAAATAGATTTTCTATTGTAGGTTCGAGCATTGTATGCCCCTCCTTTTTGAATGTCGCAGCTATCAACTCTGCGCGATTCTAGGGTACTCTAGAACATCATAAAATGCAATAAGGCGACTTAGATACTCTAAAAT
>JBAXQZ010000129.1:0-2616 GCA_037131475.1 bacterium
ATTTGGACAGCTCCTCAGCTGCTCTAACCTTTCCATTCATCTCCTCAGAGCTAGTCCATGAGTCGGGTGTGCTTTATGGGATTAACCGTTCGAACAGTTCGCTGGTCATCTTGGATAGATTCGCATTGCCCAATGCCAACAGTATTCTTTTTGCCCAATCAGGATCAGGCAAAAGTTACACTGCCAAGGTGGAGATCTTGCGTCATCTGATGCAGGGCACCAAAGTCATTGTCATCGACCCAGAGCGAGAGTACAAAAGATTAGCAGAGTCAGTTCATGGCACATATATCAAACTCTCAGTTCACTCGAGAGAAAAGATCAACCCCTTTGATTTAGAGGTAAATGCTTTTGCTGAAGCCGATAGTTTTGCCGATCATGTCCAGTCTCTCACTGAGATTATCTCACTGATGGCCGAAGGTCTCTCTGCCGAGGAAAAATCTATCGTTGATAAAGCCATATTAAAAACCTATCACCAAGCTGGTTGGACACAAAAGAACTCCACCAAAAAGAAAACCCGAAGTTATCCCAGACTCTTTGATCTTTACACCACGCTTCGAGGAATGAAACAGATCAAGCTTTGCCGCAGATTAGAGAAGTATACGACAGGGTCGCTCGCCAATGTCTTTGATACTCAGACAAATATTGAATTGGATAATCGGCTAGTGGTATTTGATACCAAAGATCTACCTGAATCTCTTAGACAGATTATGCACCTGGTCATCGCCCAATTCGTTCAAAATCAGGTCAAAAGTGACCCCTGCAAACGGATCCTTGTAATCGACGAGGCTTGGCTGATGCTTGAGCACGAAGAAAGTGCCAGATTTATCGCAGGCCTAGTCAGAAGAGCCAGGAAATATTACCTCGGCGTGTCCATCATCTCTCAACAAGCTAATGACTTCCTTGGCAATGCCTATGGCCAAGCCATCGCCTCACAGAGCTCACTCCGTATTTTAATGCGTCAAGACACCACTACCATCAAGAGAGTTGCTCTCGAGTTCCACTTAAGTGAATTTGAACAACGTTTTCTCTTAACCTGCGAACGGGGTGAAGCCCTGATTATTGCTGACCAACACCACGTCGCAGTTAAAATCACCGCCTCAGAGAGCGAACATCCGTTGATCACAACCGACCCATCTGAGCGAGAGACTAAAAAGAAATGAATCCACAAACACTCAAAATGATTGTGGCTGCTTTTTCGATGAAGAGAGAGATCAAGCTGTTCTTTTTTACGGTTGCAATAATATGTATGCTGCCGATATTGTTGGTGATAATGATCTCTCAGGCCGGTATCAATCTAGTTTCCAATGTTATTGCGACGGTCAATCCACAAACATTTCTAGTCGAGATACACAATCCGACCGATGGCTCAATTGTCGATACAATCTCTCAGCCAAGAGTCTGGCCGATCAACGGACCGGTCACTGCTGATTTTGGAGAAACTCATTTGCCCTGGTCACTACTTCACAGTGGTATTGATATTGCCAGCCCGACCCACCAGATTGGTGACCCGATTATGGCTTTTATGGATGGCAAAGTGATTTATGCCGCTGAAACCCCAGAAGGCTTGGGCAGACATGTCATTATCGATCATGGTCACCATATGCTCTCATATTACGGACACATGAATACGATTGATGCCATAGTTGGCCAGGAGGTCACCATGGGCACTGTCCTCGGTACTAGGGGCTCGACTGGCTGGTCGACCGGCCCGCACCTTCATTTTCAAATTACCATTTTCGGCATTCCCGTCAATCCGAGGCTGTTTTTGGAGGGGAATCCGTAGATATTACTTAATCGTTGTCGAGACTTTCCAAAGTTCAGTAAACCAATGTTTCATTGTCTCAGCATATTCCCTTGAAGTAATAACGACTGCAAAGTTTTCTTTTGAAGTAGTAATTATAGCAACGCTGTTATGATAGATATAAATATGGGCTGGAGATTTAAAACTTTCAGGCGTAAATCTTGCTTTTCGAAGACCTTCTTTTGGATCGAAGAACGGATCTTCTGAACCTGATACCCTAATTGATTTAGTCCAAATCTTTTTTTCGACTTTTCTGTTTACCCAATTTTTGAAAAATCTTTGTCCTAAGATATCGGCAACTTTATCAGTTTCACCAACAAACAATAGTTCATCAATCGGGGATTCAAGGACTTCTTCATACACTTCACGAATATCTTCACCAACAAAAAATCTCACCTTTGGCATAAATGAGGCACTTCCAAAAAGTTGGTTTAATTCAGGCAATCGATCCCTAAGATTATCTGCTTGTTCTTTTAGTTTGTTGGCTTGAGAATTTAAAATGGATACCAATTTGCGGGGAGGATAAGGAATATAAATGCTACGGGTCGATGTCTCTGTAATCTCAATCAGCCCTCTTTCCTTCAACTTCCCCAAGAGATGAAAAACAGTTGTTCTTGGTAGTTTTACTTTTTGTCGAATACTTACGATCGAACTTTCACCTAATTCCAAAAGAGCAAGATAAATCTTTATCTCTTTATCTGAGAGTCCTAAATTTTCTAAATATGTGTTTATTTCCATATATTGTCCACTAAATTGGATAACATTTCTTTAATTAATACTTTATATCACTTCTATTTACCCTTGTAAAGGTGTAT
>JBAXQZ010000130.1:0-2589 GCA_037131475.1 bacterium
ATCCAATATCGGTGCGTTATTGCGCATTATTAAGGCCGCAACTCCTCCAGGATATCGTTTTAACAAGAAACCAGGTCAATGGGCAAGCAATACTTTTCGTGCGATCAGAATGGAAGTTAACAACGAACTCGGAGTGATTCACAGCGTCCTGCCTCAAGCGATTGAAGCGCTCAAGCCAAATGGAAGGATCGCAGTTCTCACCTTTCAATCACTTGAGGATCGAATCGTCAAAAGCTTTTTCAAGGATTTGAGCCTTGAAAAAAGTATTTCCCCAATCAGCCGAGAGACGATACCACCAGCACTCAGGCTAATCACGCGCAAACCACTCACTCCAAGTGAGGATGAAATAAAGATGAATCCTAGATCCAATTGCTCCAAATTGAGAGTTGCAGAGAAGATATAATACTCGCAAATGATTTTTATATAGTTTATAACTAGGAAGCGAGCCGAAAAATTTCGACTCGCTTTTGTATAGGACTGAAGTTTAATTGGCGATACAAGTATTGCCAGTGATTTGAGCATAAGCCTCATAGTGCCGAACGTAGATGCTGTTCAAGATATCCTCTGGCAGATAAGTTGGCAATTCTTTGCGACCATTTTGTTTCAAATGCTCCCTGACGTAGCCATTATCATATCGCAAATCGCTCTGATAATTGACATCCCAGAAGCTAGATGTGCTTGGCGTGAGGATTTCACCGGCGAGGTAAATATCCCCTTCTTGATCCTTGCCGAATACAAATTTCGTATCCGCGAGTATTATTCCCTGCATCAGCGCGTAACTTGCTGCTGCATTGTAGAGACGTCTACTATTACTCTCCATAATGAACATCGTCCGACTACCCACCAGATCTTCACCCTCCGCGAGGGTAATGTTTCTCTCCGTCCCTGCAGCAACCTTGGTACTTGGGGTGAATATCGCGTGAGCTAATTTGTCATTCTCATGCATATTTTCTGGCAGATAGTGACCGCAGACACTGCCATCACTCAGGTAATCCCGCCAAGCCGAGCCAGAGAGATTACCACGCACTACACACTCGATTGGAATTATTTCCAATTTTTTAGCGATGATTGAACGGCCATACAGCAATTCCCCATATTCTTGAAATTCTTTGGGGAACTCACTGAGCCTATTGGTCAGAAAACTGCTACGGCAAAAAGTGCTCAATTTCTCGTGCCAGAACCACGAGAGTTTCGCTGCCATCTGCCCGATACGTGGCGCCCCATTGGCCATTGTTTCGTTGCTTAACGATACTCGGTCTGTGTAGATATACAGCACTCGTTCGTCATCAACTCTATAGACATCTAGAACCTTTCCTCGACCCAAGAATGGAATATTTGGCATGATCGCCTCAGTAAGAACCATCGAATTATCCATAAAAAAAACCCCTTTGCTCCTACTAGGAGCCCCACCAGATTCCTTCTATATACGCCATCAATCCATATGATAGCGTCAAACTAAAATAAGGATTATCCAAACCTCATTTTCAACAATGATAGTAGTTATTAAAAATTTATTAAACATTTCGTTATCCACAGCCAAGAGTTTCTAGCTACAGTCGCGCATATAATTGGTTTACCTTTTTTCACGAATTAGTAATATATTAATAATATTTTTCAACTATAGACATCAACGCTAAATAGTGGTATAAACATAGTAAGTTTGGAGTAGAAATATTCCAACAAAATATGAAGGAGGGCAGTAAATTGCCAGTACCAGAAAACACAAAACCCAAAGTTACCTTCAGCCTCGACTTTGGCGCCTCGACCGTTGCCAGACCAGGCACTGTTGAGTTCAAGCTCGATGAAATTACTTGTTCCATGATGTGGAACCGGACTAACGGAGAAGACGGTCTCTTTATTAAGATAGGAGACCTAACGCTGGACCGTAAACCATCCGCAGAAGAGCGCTCTATTGATGAACTTACGGCTGGGCTTTTCTGGATTAGACTCTTTCTCAAATCAGCCATCGAGCATCGTTGCCAAAAAATGACACCAACTTCTTTCTTGGATGATAACAATGAAGTCGCGTGGGTTGAGCCTTCGAAAAAAGATATTACTTTCGAGTATCCCCTTACCACGGATCAGTATCAAGTTATCTTGACCCTGATCGAATACGCAAGCCATCAACGCCAACCTGGTCCACGCGTTGTTACTATCGCCAACTGATCGAATCCTTTGAAGGAGGGAGGGCATGAAGGACACTTTCTTTGGACTTTTTGCCCTCACAACTATCGTGATGGCGGGAGTAGCTATCGCGGAGCCGGCAATAGGTATCCTGTCAGATGCGGATACGTTTTGGATTCTGATCCAAATATTTCCGCTGTGGTGGGCACTAATAATGGCTAGCAATATTGCCGAAATTATTGCCAAAGAAAAGGAGAATAGAGAAAAAAGGCGGCAGAAACTGCCCAAATAACCAACCCGGCCGAATCCTAGGATTCGGCCCAACCTTGACTTATTGATCTCTCAATAAATGAAGCGTTGGAAAAAAGAATAGTTGTTGGTCCGCAGTTAGTAATTTGCGGTTTTCGGTTTTTATTAACCAGAAAAACCACCCGCGTCAGCGGGTGTGTGCGTTTGAAGCGTTAG
>JBAXQZ010000131.1:0-2589 GCA_037131475.1 bacterium
AATTACTATAGCACAAGATCCCGTTTCATATGCTTACAGTACGGGATGACACCCCTCATTTTTTAAATTTTAAATTTTAAATTGTTTGCCGCCAACTGCCAACCGCTAACTGCGAACTATTCACTATTCACTATTCACTATTCACTATTCAATCATTTTAACTGATCAGCCAGCTCAACAAGGTGCGTTTTGATTTTCTTCGTTTGGTGACTCTTGGTGTTGAGTTTGTCTTTAAATAGCTTGGCCATTCTTTTTTGAGCCATCGATGCGAGTAGATTAATTCGTCGCCCAATCCCCTCTTGGCCATCTCGTGGTCGACGATGTTACCACGATGTGGATGATCGTATTTGCAGTCGTGTGCCGAGGAGAAACCCTGGGCGTAGTGACAAATTTCGTGAGCTATGGTTGCGTCAACAACTTCTACGGGAATAGCTTCATCTTGAAAAAAACCGGTGATCGTAATGATTGAGGGAAGGTCAAGCCGATTTTTCATATTTGGATGATTGTGAAAAGATTTGATACTGCCAAGGCGAGTCCTCGCTTTTTTGCCAAAATTGATCTCGATCGGATTGATCTTCTCAATATCTGCAAAATATGTGCTCCATATATAGTCAAATCTATTTTTGAGCCATTGATTGTTTCTCATGTAAGTATTTATAGCATATTTGGTTGGTAGTTAGTAGTTGGCAGTTAGCAGTTTGCAGTTGGCGGTTAGTAGTTAGCAGTTTGCAGTTAGCTGTATGATTTAATTGGTCGCTTGGTGTGCTTTTGGGCTCGAATTGTTTGTCAATCCTTCAGCTTAAATAGTGTTTTGAGCTAGAAATAGCCTTTAAACCATTGACTTTTTTGGTTGGATGTGCTAATATGTATAAGATATTTGGTAACCCCAAATATTTTTAATTAAAAGAGACTGGGAATAAGGTGTTAACGCCGAATCTGACCTACCGAAACTCCCAATAAATAGTAATGAATCTCCAACTTCGGAGCAAGGTATCGTTTAGGAGGGTGAAGGTTCGAAAAAATAAAACAAATAAGAACTTGGTTCCTTTGTTTTTCAAAAAGTTAACTTCTAGCATGTTGCTATTAAATATGTTTGTTGTAGGCACGACTTCAATTGTTCCTACTCAGAATGATATAGTAAAATCTGCTAATGTGTCACAATATACGTTGGCGCTTGATTCAGAGAACATTATCAATTCAGTTGATAAAGTTAATGTCATCACAATTGGCGAATCAAATAATGACAAAGAGAGTAGAATAGTACGTGAAAATCAGCAAAAAGCTGAAGCCGCTAAATTGGCTATTGCTCAAAGAGATACCGTCACACGTGAACGTCGCGTTTATAACGACCCAAGTGATTTTGACGTTATCTATCAATCAGCTGAAAGCGCGCTAGGTGTTGATTGGCGATTGCTCAAAGCTATTCATATGACCGAGACAGGTGCTTCGGGTTCGACTATGCGAAGCAATTCATCGGGTGCGACTGGCCCAATGCAGTTCTTGCCTTCAACGTGGAGACATTACGGTATTGATGGTAACAATGATGGTATTGTGGATATTTCAAACGTAAATGACGCAATATTTGGTGCCGCTAATTACCTACGTGCTTGTGGTTATCCTGATGTGCGAAAAGCCCTTTGGGGGTATAACCCGTCAACTGCGTATTACAATAAAGTAATGAGCAAAGCCCAAGCAATGGGTATGTAAATAAGTATAATAAAAAAACACTCCGACCTTGGTCGGAGTGTTTTTTTGTGAGTAATCAATTGTCGTTCTAGAGATGGTAGATGCCGGAATTTGTGGTGGTGTCCCATGTTGCTAATTTGCTGTTGTTGGGGTTTTCGTATTCAATTTCGAGTAAGCGATTGAATTTAATTATTCTCTCGGCGCGACTGGGTGATCCAGCTTTGATTGCACCGCAGCCTGAAGCGACCGCGAGATCTGCGATGAAGCTATCTTCTGTCTCGCTTGATCTTTGAGAGATAATTACCTTTAATCCTGCCTTTTTGGCCATTGATATCAGATCGAGTGTTTGGGTAATCGTACCAATTTGGTTTGGTTTGATTGAGATGCCTGTTGAGGCTTTTGCGGTAATGCCTCGAGTTAGTAAATCCTTATTGGTTTTGTAAATATCATCGCCTATAATTTCAATTTTGCTGCCGAGTCTTTGGGTGATGTTTTGCCAATCTTCCCAGTCTTTGACCTCAAAGGGGTCTTCAATGGAGACTATCGGGTATTTTTCGACTAATTTCGTATAATAATCGGCTAATTGTAGCGGGGTGAGGGATAAGTTTTCACGATGAAGCTGGTAGTAGCCTTGGTCGTATAATTGGCTTGCGGCTGGATCAAGGGCGATAAATATATCCTCGCCTGCATTATAGTTGGCATCTCGAATGGCCATCATGAGGAGCTCCATCCCCTGTTCGTTTGAAAATAATGGTGGGGAGAAACCGCCCATGTCGCCGACAAGGGTCTGATAATTTCTGGACTCCAGTATCTTGCCAAGGGCATGATAAATCTCGACACCTGCTCGGAGGGATTCGGAAAATGTTGGGAAATTAATTGGCGCAATTATATATTCTTGAAAAT
>JBAXQZ010000132.1:0-2508 GCA_037131475.1 bacterium
CTAAAAAGGGCCACGGCTACGAATTCTCTGAGAGCTGTCCTGATAAATTTCATTTTACAAATCCTTTTATCTTGGAATCAGGTAAGATTGAGACACCTTCTGCCCGACCCACCTATTCGCAATCGATGGCGTCAGAGCTTATCGAGCTCGCCGAAAATGACAAAAAAATCATTGGCGTCAATGCGGCTATGCCCTCGGGTACTGGACTCGATGCCTTTGCACGGCGTTTCCCCGAGCAATTCTTTGACGTTGGTATTGCAGAGTCTCATGCAGTTGTATTTGCAGCTGGATTGGCACTTCAGGGCTTTAAGCCCGTTGTGGCTATTTATTCTAGCTTCCTTCAGCGCGCTTATGATCAAATAATGCATGATGTTTGTTTGCAAAATGCGCCAATTGTGATCGCAGTTGATCGTGGAGGCATAGTCGGTTCTGATGGCCCAACACATCATGGACTTCTTGATTTATCATATCTGCGGACTTTGCCAAATCTAGTCGTACTTGCGCCTCGCGATGAATTTGAATTACAGAAAATGCTCAACTATGCAGTTAAATACAAAAAAGGTCCTATTGCAATGCGATACCCTCGTGCTACAGGCATGGGTAAGAATGCGATAATTACTGAAAATTTTAATCCAATCAAAGCCGAGAAACTTGTTGAAGGCGATGACGTTGCCATAATTGCAATTGGAACGACTGTCTATACTGCACTCGAAGCTGCAAAGATTCTCAAAAAAGAAGGAATCTGTGCGACCGTATATGACGTTAAAAGTATCAAACCAATTGATAAAAGTATGATTATTGATGTAGCCAAGATCGGAAAGGTGATTACAATCGAAGAAAATGTATTGGACGGAGGCTTTGGCTCTGCCATCTTGGAAGAGTTTGAGAAAAATAATCTATACAATATTAAAATTCGTCGTATTGGTATCGATGGCTTCGTCGAGCATGGTGAGATTGATGAATTGAAGATGAAATATGGACTAAGTGTTGAAAATATTATCAAAAATGCCAAAGAAATTTTGTAAATGGTTGATATTTAAGTAAATAACCGCTAAAATATGACAAAATGAATGCTTTAACCGAACTAAAAGATTTTAAGATTCGACTCGATATAGAACTAAGTAATTTTTTTGTGGTCAAAATTGCCGATGCAGAGAAAATATCACCAGAGGCGAAAGAAATGGCCGAATACATTAGTGATTTGACTCTACGTGGCGGCAAACGCATTCGTGCCGCACTACTTTATTATTCATATCTAGCACACGGTGGGACAAATAATGACGAGGTCCTCAAAGCCTCAATGTCAATGGAGCTTTCTGAGACTTTTCTACTTATTCATGATGATATCATGGACAATGATTCCTTACGCCGAGGTGGACGGACAATCCATGAGAGCTACCGCAGGATTTGCAATGAAAAGTATCATGGCAAAATCATTGCAAATCATTTTGGCAAATCCATCGCTATGTTGACTGGCGATATTGCCTGTGCTTGGTCCAACGAGATCTTGGCGTCAAGCAAATTTAAATGTGATTATAATCAAAAATCCCTAGAGATGCTCAATCAAATTTATGTTGTCGAATGTTATGGTCAAGCGATGGATGTTCTAGGGGAACTCAAAGATGACGTCAAGAAGTCTGATGTAATATTAGTTCACCAGCTCAAGACAGTGCCATACACCTTTGACGGTCCAATTAAGATTGGTGCGATACTGGCTGGGGCAACTGCAGAGCAGATCAAATCTCTTGAAGGCTATTCTATGCCACTGGGGACAGCTTTTCAAATCCAGGATGATGTCTTGGGTATGTTTGGCACAGTTGAGAAGACGGGCAAGCCAGTGCTATCTGACCTCAAAGAGGGCAAAAAAACATTATTAATTCTCGACGCGCTAGAATGTGGTAATCCTCAACAAGTGGAGATAATCAAACGAAATTTGGGCAATAAAAAAGCTTCAGTCAGCGATCTAAAGGCAGTACGCGAAGTATTAATTGCTACGAATGCACTCCAAAAGTCCAAAAACTTATGCGAAAAATTAGTCTGTGAAGCGATTGATACAGCCGAAAGTCTGGAATTACGGTCTCCGGGTAAAGATTTTATCCTGGGCATTGCCGAGTGGATGGTGAAGCGAGAATACTAAATATAAATAAATTTTCAATTATCAATTTTCAATTTTCAAGTAAATTATTAAAATATCAAATTATCAAATCCGAAATAACAAACAAATCCAAAGTTTTAATTTTAAATTGTTCTGTTATCCCCATGCCCCACATTCTGTCATTATCGGACTTGCCGCGCCGTCCGTAGCCTTGGCGAAGGATGGATCCGATAATCTATGGGATAGTTAATCCTCTATTTGCCCCTGTTCGTCATCCTGAACTAGTTTCAGGATCTGGCAGCTATTCAACAATCTGGATTTAATTTTCAATTTTCAATTATCAATTTTTAATTAATTTTTTAATTTTCAATGACCAATTAGTAAGTTCTGTAATTGTTTTGCAACGTGATTGC
>JBAXQZ010000133.1:0-2502 GCA_037131475.1 bacterium
CCCGCGTCTCAACCTTGGAAGGGTCGCATAATAGCCGTTATACGATACCTGCAAATTATAATACTGCTACGGAGAGTGGAGAAGGGTCGCACCTGCCTGCCGGCAGGCAGGTAATAGCCACTATACGATACCCGCACACTTTGCCCGAAGACAAATAATTTCAATTTTTAATTTCAACGATTGATATTTTATTTACTAATCCATAGTATCAAATCTAAGCCCAAAAATCCAGAGGCAAAATATTTACTCACTTTACACACTTATTGTTCGATCTCGAGCTCTATTAAATCGAGAGCTAACTACCAATAGAGACTTCCCTGCCTACCGTCAGGCAGGCCTGCCTGACGGTAGGCAGGTCCACCCTCAAGCTCCAAGGAGTCGAAAAATATTATTAATTTTATCGTATCTGTGCGGCTCTATCTGTATATCTGTATTATCTGTAATCTGTCGTTAAATTAGTAATCTGTCGTTGTCTACTTCCCCTATGATCCTGACCTAAAAACCAGGTAATTGAGGAGCAATATATCGGCTCTTGGCATCACCTTGCAACTTTTTCAAAAATTGATAAATGCGGACCATGGCCAGAGTATCCAGCTCGCAGTATTTCCAGAGATCTTGCAGTATCTTATCCTTCTCCGAGGCTCTCTTGCCATCGAGCACCGCCTCCATCCAGAGGCGCTGAGCGGCGCCACCAGCATGGATATCAAGATCTATGTAGGATAATTCTGGTATCAGGACTGGCAAAACTTTCTTGATTGATGCACTACCCAAAAATCTCTTGTCCACATAAGAGCCTTCAGCAAAGGGAGTCATCAGGTCGACGATTCGGTCATTGAGAGCGTAATAAAAGTCTTTGAATTCTGGCAACAAATTACCCATCAATTCATTGCATGTTCGCTCAAAGGGCTGATACCAGACGAGGACTGTGCCGACCTCTCCAATCTGAGATTTGAGTGTCTCGGATAATAATCTGACTGGATTTGAATTTTCATCATGCAAATATTCAAAATGTTGCAATTCACTTTCGGGCGTCGCTAGGATGTGAAGCGAGTATTGAAAGGGCAATTGCTTGTAGGGGCTAAGTCCATCAAAATATGGGACCACACTTGAAAGAGTCTCGTAGTCGAGAAAATATAGCGGGAATTTTAATTCATTGAGAAACGACCGAACCTTTTGCTCGTCGACAAAAATTTCATCTGATTTGGTCGCCACAACCTGACGCAATTGTCTCTCGTTTAATGCAAAATCTTCGGGGATATCCTTGATATTTTGAATCGCCTGCGACTCAAGCATGCCGATTTTCTCGGGATCAATACCGCATAAATCATAAATGCTGTACTCCCCCACTTCAACCAATTTTCTATAGACTTCCAGCCAATCACCAAGCGCAAACCTCGAAGCGTACTTTGGCGAGATATCGGGACACTCTCGAGAAGTGGCCATCTCAATTGCGCATCGGATATTCTCACGAGTTTCAATTTCACGCGCCTTGACCGCCTCCGTGACTTCTACTGTTTTGCACAGCTCATTCGCCCGGACTTCACCATTCCGGACAAATTCCGTATTGACATGAATGACAAATATATGGTCAATTTTTAGCCCACTCGCCTCCAATACTTCTCGCTGGAAGGCCAGATCATACTCATGGTCACTCTT
Source organism: bacterium (assembly GCA_037131475.1). Classification (GTDB taxonomy): domain Bacteria; phylum Patescibacteriota; class UBA1384; order XYA2-FULL-43-10; family 1-14-0-10-43-13; genus JBAXQZ01. Next base: position 1,657 of record JBAXQZ010000133.1, read on the forward strand.
GACCGCGGAGCTAGACTTTATCTCATATAAATCAAAATTGTTTTCCCCGACTTTTACTAGCGCATCACAGATACAAGTAATCTCTCCCGCCTCAAAGCGTCCTTGCAAAATTGTCTTTGCCCCACCACGAATTGCCTGATCAGTCCGACGGGTCAAGCTGATATATTCCTGATAACTATCAAAGCCAAGTCTGACAGCATCGAGGAACAATTGTTCGGCATATGTTTCGAAGACAAATCCAGCGTCAAACATCGCCTGAGTATCCTCATCGATCGGTGGTAATTTCGATTTATCATGCTTCTTGAACCACAATAGCGCAGGGTGTCGCAAAAACATCATATATTCAGATTTGGATAGTTGCATTTTTCTCACCAATATTTAATCATAATGTTTTGATTATACCCAAAGTTATGAATAAGATAAACAAAAAAAGTCACGATATCGTAAATGTGAAGTCACTCAATTCAGAAACCCTTATCATTGTCATTCCTGGCTGTAAGCTTGTGGATTCGATTCCACTCACCATACAGAGCGCAGTCGAACGTAAGACCAGGCCCCGAAAAAAGCTCAATCGGGGTAAAAATCTTATAATATAGCACAAGATCCCGCTTCATCTGCTTACAGTACGGGATGACAGAACGAAATGCACAAGGGGTGTCATTCCTGGCTGTGACTTGAGACCAGGAATCTTATAACATTAGCACAAGATCGCATTTCTCACGCTTACAATGCGGGATGACAAACGAATTTACTTAATCAAAAAATTTGTCTCTAGGACTCAAAATTGACGTGCTATTGACTAATATGAAAAAGTAGTATATAATATAAGTATATCATGTTTGCTAA
>JBAXQZ010000134.1:0-2493 GCA_037131475.1 bacterium
TCGACTCTGAGGTGAGCGGCCCTCATCGCTCAGACTCGAAGAGAGCACAGTCGAATGCAGGATACGGGATCTTGAGCTATTTTGTTCAAAATAATTATTCTCCGGCATACATTCATGAACGATATTTAAAGTATATTTAATGGTTTATCCAAAAGATTGAACAATAAATTATTACGCGATATAATAATCATATATCAGTAGTGGAGGGCGATGGGCTATTTCATAACAAAAATCAGAGACAGCATCTCGGTCGGCATATATTGGCGGAAGTTGTTTTTCTTTGTTGGTATTTTTGTGGTATCACTTTTTACCTACAACTCAGTCACTTATTTCAAGGCTGATAGCCAGAGTATATTGCCCAATTCATATTCGGCCAATTTCACTGAGGAGATCAAAATTGAATCTGATGGCTTTTTGACTATCAACGGCAAGAAAACGACCGAGAAGGTCTCGCTCCAAAACGGCTATGACGAGTTACGCCTGCCTGTCGTCGATCGGCCACCTCAAGATATCTCTCTTGCTACGATTACAGTAATTTTCCCCAAACAAGTTTCCAGCGAAATTTCACACGAGACGCTTGGCGTCCATGGCGTCGGCGAGCATTATTCATACACCGAAGGGGCCAATAAAATTGTTTTCGTCGCCAAAGACATCTCTGTTTATGGTACTTTCTCGATCATCACCAAGATGCCCAAGGGCTTCATCAACCCACCTATTTACATCAAGATTATTAGTGTTATGCCTACCCTTGATACACTTTGGTTGATTCTTGGCATCTCGTTGCCGGTCATAACATTCTTTTTGATGCTCTTTTTTATCATCAAAAAGCTCCGAAGCCAAAGGGTTGATCTACCCAAAAACGAGCTTACGGCACCACCAATTGCGATTCCTCCAGCCGTCGTCGGCGTGCTTTACCGACAGAAGGTTGGTTCGCGTGAGATTGCAGCCACTCTCGTCGATCTCGCTCGACGGGGAGACATTGCAATACTAGATCGTGAACGTGACTTTGGTTTTGCCAAAAATAAACTCGACAAACGGCTTATCGGCTTTGAAAAAATCCTAATGTCCAAGATATTCAAGATAGGCGTTTATTCAAATCAAGAAATTATCGACCAACAAGTCAACAACCATTTATATAGTCGCAAGATATCACTGGTCTCAGCGGGTGTATACTTACTGGCGACGCGCCTGGGCTATTTCCGGGCTAATCCGCAAGCAGTTTACGCGAAATATGCATATTATGGCTTTGGCACCTTCATGGTCGGTCTTGCAGGCTTCGTGTTGAGTTTGTGGAAATTTTCCAACACCTCCTATATTTCAATTTTATGGGTTGGAGTGATGCTCTCGTCGCTGATCGTGACCTTTATGATTCGCAAAATGCCAGTACGCACGGAGGTGGGAAATAGCGCAATTATTAATTGGCTTTCATTTCGCAACTATCTTTCAAACCCTGAGAAAATTAAATACTCGCCAGATAATCAGGAAATATTTCAGAAATACTTGCCTTATGCCATTGCGCTGGAATGCGAGGTTGACTGGGCAAAGCGGTTTAGCGATCATAATTTTGTCCTGCCAGAGTGGTATATTACTGAAAAAATCGGCCTTGGTCTCGAAGATTTTTGTCTATCACTTTTCCCAATCGTTTCGTACGTCTCTAGAAGCTTCGCTGCGATTCGCGAGCCAGGTTTTCGGTAGGATTCCAAAATCAAAAGCCTTATTTCTATCAAGCTATTCTAATTACCTCCAATTATGAACAAATCTTTTTTTGAAAAACTAATTTACGGCGGCGGCCTTCTCTTTGATCTCAGCAAATGGTTGATAGTTGCTTTGGTTTTGGTCGCGATTGTTAATACCTTTTTAGTGGCTATTTTTGTTGTCGATGGTGAATCAATGGAGTCAAATCTTCACGACAAAGAGTTAGTCCTTTGGGCCAAATCTAGCCTAGTATATCAAAATGCAGACCCCAAAAGAGGCGAGATAGTCCTAATGCAATATCCCGGTGATCCTGCCCACAAGCAGTATGTCAAACGAGCAATTGGTCTCCCTGGAGAGAGGCTCTCAATCTCTGATGGCAAAGTCTATATCAATGGTAGTCCTCTGTCTGAGGAATATATCTCGATCGACGTCACTACAAACAATGATGGTTCCTGGCAGATTCCAGCAGGGCAATTTTTCCTAATGGGAGACAATCGTGACAATTCCAATGACTCACGTTTCTTCGGTCCAGTGGAGAAGCGTTTCATACTAGGCAAGGCCCTAGCAGTAATCTTCCCAAGATTCCTCCTTGTCAAAGATATGTAGAGCCATACGAAATACGAAAAAATACCAAATTTACGAAATGAATACAAGGTACAAGGTATTAAGTCGCAAATAACAAAGGGATAACCATTCATAATGATAGATCCTCGGATCAAGTCCGAGGATGACACCCCAAAATGTTCTGTCATTATCGGACTTGATCCGATAATCTATGGGATAGACAATCCTTTTTTG
>JBAXQZ010000135.1:0-2404 GCA_037131475.1 bacterium
GCTACATTATACCAAATCGTAGCATATGGTCAAGTTATTGAGGTAAAAGCCCTAAGATTCACAGAGCTCATCGATTGGGGACAGAAGTGAAAAAATCAATTGGTCTGAAAAGAGGCCTTGTCAAAGTAGAAAAATACAATCCACAATGGCAAGAAGAGTTTGATAAAGAAAAAGAGAATCTGCTTAAAATATTTGGCAATGTAGCAAAATCAATAGAGCATGTGGGCTCGACCTCTATCTTAGGTTTATCCGCAAAACCAATAATAGATATTGCCGTTGGCGTGGATTCACTAGAAGATCTAGACAAAGTAAAGAGGAAAATATTAAAATTTCCCCACTATACAATAAAGCAGGATAATGCAGACGGCGAAATCCTTATGAGGCGAGGCACGCCAGTAAGAGCAGGAGAGAACAGACCGGATTACACAACTCATTTCATCCACATTATGGAAATTAATGGCTGGAAATTTAAAGATACTCTTAGTTTTAGAGATACTTTAAGATTGAATAAAGATGTGCTGATTGAATACGAAAAACTAAAAAAACAATTAGCAATAAAATACAAAAACAATAGAAAAGCATATACAAAAGCCAAACACGAATTTATAGAAGGTATTCAAAGAAAATATGACTCAATCTAGTCTGGGAAATTAAAATCTAGGTCAGATTGCATCACTGCAATACAATTTTAATGTTCCACAAATACTTCCATGCCAATTAGTACGCTATAGCGCACTAATTGGCATGATTTTATTTATTTTTTAAAAAAGTAACAATTTTGAGGCTAAATTTCATGCCAAATAACACGCTATAGCGCATTAATTGGCATGATTTGCTAGATTAAAGACGTGTGTCGCTTGATAAAATTTGAAACTATCATTGCCAATTCGTTCTCTTTGCTCTCGAAGCAATGATTTGTGTCGGGGATTTGAGCGGACTCTGCCATCGGGTTTTCATTTTTCATCAAGGCAAGAGCATCCTTGATGGGGATTTGAGTGTATTCTTCGTTTTCATTGTCACTAATAACGCAAAAAATAGGCACGTGGATTTTTTTGAATATTTCCAAATTAGTGCCATTTCTCAGAGGCAACGTCTTTGAGAGTTCTGATCCATCGGCGAAAAAATTTAAATAAGTCATTGCGCTGATTGGCAGTTCGCCTGCATTCGCATATCTATCGCTCAATAAGGTTTCTCCGCTTCCATTTTTCATCAAATTACTCGCTTCATCGAAATAGCTTTTGTTGATACTCGCCTCGTATCTTTGTTGGTTGCCTACCGAATCCGAGAAGCCAAGTAAGATCAAAGCACTTACCGAATCAATATATTTGCCATGGCTCATATAGTAAACAATCTTTTCAGTGCCGAAACTATGACCTTCGAGTATGATATTTTCATATCCATTTTGCAAAGAAAATTCTATCCAAGCATCAATGTCCAATACAGAATCCTCAAATTTTTCCAGAGAAGCGCCGGTAGCAACATATCCTTTTTCGATATCGTATACACCAGAGCCACGATTGTTGGTCGAGAGGAAAGAAACACCCAATTTCGTGATTGATGCTGTCAATGCGGGATAAAAGTGTTCATGATAAAAATTCGAGGCCGATCCATGAATATTTATCACTATTGTCCTGGTTTGATTTTCTGGAACTGAAATCATACCATGTAAGCCCAGACCATCGGCCGTATCAACTCTGACGATTGGATAATTGTTCATAAATTCCTTATCTAGCTATTAATCCTAACTACATTTTAACGACCTATCGACAAAATAACAATACGATTTGGGAGGCGATTCATATATAAATATAAATGGGGATTAATCGACGCAACTACTTTTCAACCGTATTTGGTGTTTCAGGCTATATTTTTGGTCATCTCGTCAATAAAAATAAGAGGAGACACGGCTGTTTTGCCGTGTCTCTCGTCATTCTTCTATGAAAGGGCTTTTTGATATCGCAGTCGGATTCGGGCAAGCCCGATTTTGATACGATGATACCATGGGATTGTATCACACAGTGTGCTGATGTGTTCGCGAAGCATAGCTACGCGCTCTTGCTTCTCCGCCTTAGATTGGCGGATTAGATCGTCGGGCTCAGCAATCTCTTCGATGCCTTGAGATATTTGCGTCGCCACAGTGTCGCGATAAATCGAGGTCGAAAGGCGTGTAATCTCTTGCTCTTTGCTTGCGATTACAGATAGAACTTCGGCCATAATCCCGCATGCAGACATCTCGAACTTGGCAGTGATGGGAAGAAGCCCAAAACTAATTGCAACTACCAATTCTTCACGATTCAGATTCAAGTACATGATTCGCACCTCCTTCAGTATCTGGATCTATTGTCATATATTATGGGACTGTCGGTAAACTCTATTAAAAAGCATTTTTTGTAAAAAAAGAAAA
>JBAXQZ010000136.1:0-2390 GCA_037131475.1 bacterium
AGCTACAGCTCACTATTAAAATCAAAAATTGTTTGTGAACATGAAATGAAGACACTAGAAGCTTGGCTATTAGATTTGGAACGATTAAAATCTAACGGCGATGGTTTGCACCCTCAATGTCAGGAGAGCAACTATAATGAGTTACTTTGCTAAAAAACGTTTGGTTGTAGACCGTTTTATTGGTTACACCCCAGATTCCGCACCTGATTTTACGAATAAACACCCCAGTAGCGGTCTCCTAAACAGCTCAAGATAATCTTTTGCCTTTCATTTAGATTGAGAATCACCTTGATATCTGCGCCAACACTGAGTTCATGAACGCCTGCAAAGCATGAAAAGACCCATTTGGCTGTTGGATTTTGAGTGGGTTTTTTCTTCATGTCAGGGAAGAACATTTCTTTTTCACGAAGCTTGGTTCTGATCAAGTGCTCAAGCGCGGCATAGATCATGAGCGAGCAGGTCATCACCATTAGCAACGCCTCGATGCGTTCTGGCTTCTTTAAAAATAATGAGGAGGTTAAAAAATCGGGGCTTTTTAAAAAACGGAACCCCCGCTCAACAGCCTGTTGAGATTTATAATGAGATAAAAATTCATCCATTGTCAGTTTATTGCCAATGTCATTTGTTGCAATGATAAAACAACCAACCTCATCTGCTTTCGTTTCTTTTTTTCGTATATTGGTGGCCAATTGCCCTGATACCTGGTGAATTTTTTCACCTTGTGCATCCTGTTTAGGACGACCTCGACCTTGATAAATAACGCTTTCTATAATCTTTTTGTCAAAAACCTGAATATAATCTTGTTCTTTCAGCCATCGTTCCAAGGCTTTTTCAGCATCTTGATCACAAGCAAAGGTCTGCCGACAGAGCTTGTTGAATGACGTCATCGACTGCTCGGTGCTTTTAAGTATGTTTTTATGTAATGTGTGTCGCTCCCGTTTGCTGGCTTGTGCGCTGCGAATAAATAACCACTTTTGTGCTACACCGCCATAATTTGAATCAACCCAAGCACCAGAGTACCCTTCGCAAAATGGCTCGAGCGACAACTGACTTTGATTTTTTATCAAATTTTTTGCCTCAACCAGCTTTTGTGGGACGCGTGTAATAAAAAGTTGTCCCTGCTCCTGAAATGCTTGTATTGTCTCAGCCACATACAAGGCTGCATCAGCAACGAGGTATCGGCTTCTTTGCGCCGCTTTTAGACTACTTACATGTGATTTAACGATCTTTTTAAAACCGTCACTGTCATTAGTATTTCCACTGCAGGCCTGCATGTAAACCGGGATACCTGCTTGATTTTCAGTAATGAGGTTCAAAATAACTTGATTTAAATCGGGGCGATGATCTCGACTGTATCCTTTGGTTAATCGAATCGCATTCGTATCAGATTCAGCATCATATTCCCCATCAACGTGAAAGCTAGTTGAATCGAGATGCATGGTATTGCAAGGTAAACCCAAGCGGAGAACGACTTTCTCTGATAAATCTTGATACAGATCTGAAACACCGTGTTCATATAGCTTATCTAAGCAGCGCCCTAGAGCATCATCATTGATATGCTCTGGTTTGATCCCTGCACCCAATAGACGATCAACCGGTTTATCTGCAAAGTACTCGGGAAACATATGCAAGGTTCGGCTAACAAAGCCGAGCCCATTTAATATCATCGCAACGAGCAGTTGCCCATAGCTAATATGTCGATGTTCAGACTGATTGGGGAATTGATTATCGATAAATTCAGCAATCCCGAGCTCCTGACAAAGGGCGGATACCAGACCAAGGTGGTCAATGGATTTAGATGTGTAATCTGGTTGGTTCACTTTTCTTTCACCAAAAGTGAGTAATAGATCAAAAACACAGATCGGTGTCAAGAAATTTTTGAAAAAAAGCGAGATCAATCAATAGCCTGATCTCTAAGCGCCCAAAAAGATCAGTAATATTCAAGTGTGGTTATAGATTCCCGCTCGCAAGAGTCGGCTTCGAATATGCTCCGTGCAGGCGGGAACGACGAAATCAAAAATTCAGGTGCGGAATGACGGATATATTACTTATCCATGATTTATCTGTTGACAGACAGTCTCCTAATGGGCGTCATGTACAGAAGGGATTTATTTTATGGCGCATTATAAAAACTAATACTTTCAAATTCAAATGCTTTCTTATTTCAAATGTGTCACTTGCGCTGAGGACTATTAGACTTTAGCGATTGTTTAAGTCACGAATCACCGCTGCATCGACCGCGGTGCCTATGGTCAAGCCCATTGGTATCGACCCTCCCTGCACCTTCTCCCTAAAGGAGATGGAAAAATGTTCAGATCCCGTTCCTTCTCCCTCAGGGCTGAGGTATCGTCACTTATTTTTGAACAAAATTAATTTATAATATTTATAAG
>JBAXQZ010000137.1:0-2361 GCA_037131475.1 bacterium
AAGCGGACATTTCTACAAAGTTCTAATTAGGACATTACTATAAAGTTTTCATATAATTGTCAGATAAGGTTGAAAAAGTTGTGAAAATTGTGTAGTATCTATTGGTACTACAAAGTGACTCCCCACTGATTGAAATTTGCCCGGGTGGTGAAATGGTATACACGCTAGCCTTAGGAGCTAGTGCCGCAAGGCATGAAGGTTCAAGTCCTTTCCCGGGCACCAAAATAAAAAGACCATTCAAATGAATAGTCTTTTTATTTTTTTATCAGACTCAGAATGAGTCCAAAGATATTTAGCTCACAGAGTATTTTGTTGGATCGGCGCTGAGATCTTGCATTCTATCTTTTTCTTCACGCTCTCTGATAATTTCCATGAGCTTTTCTAGACTTTCGACTGTGGCTAGAAATTTGTTTTTGTACTCCTTGACCTCGGTGACATCCTCGATATCTGAGCCGAGAAGCTCAAGCGCGAGCGCGATAACTTCGGATTTATCTGGATAGAGCTCTGGATCGAATTCGATCTCGGCGGACAAAAGACCCTCAAGTTTGTCCAAGTATTCATCAACCTCGATAGTTAAGTCGTCATTGATATGTATCTTGCTGCGAATTTTATCTATCTCGCCAAGAGTGACCTTGCTTCGCAATGTTTCAAATTGTTCGCCTTCAATATTTATTTGAAGCTCTTTTCGTGCGAGAGTACCATCACTTTTGAGTGTGAGCGTAAATTCCTCGCCACTTTCGTTTGTTTTACGTCGGACTCGCGCTTCTTTGATAGGCGTCCAATCGATCTCCTCTGGAGCAAAATACTGCTCGATGATTGATTTCGTTTCTTCGTCCTGAAAATTGAGGTAAATTTGCTTGATTTTAGTTGCGTTCGTCATGCCATCTGGTAGGATGCTTAATTTAAATTTTAACTCGATCTCGGTTTCATTGTTCATAATAATCTCCTTTTAGTCAGTATACATTTTAATAATTTGTTTTGGAAGTACGTTTCGAGCGTCTGCCAACATTATTGCTCTCGTTTCCTCACTCATGTCTATTTGATCGCCATCACATTTTGGCGTCTCATTTGTCGTCATATCGGCGATTATCAATCTGAGATTTTCGATATCATTTTGTGCCGGATATTTTATTGGCTCAATCTGATAATCAAATGTGGGCGAGTCATTCGTGCGCAAACTTTCATTGCCTTGGGACCAATTGTCTTTTCGCGTAAGCTTGTCCAAAATTTGTTGTTCTAAACTCATTTTCACCTTTCTAGCAGCTTGGTTGGCTTGTAATTTGTTGTAGCTCAACAGCCGATGCTTTATCGCTCTCGTTCTTTATCTCAACCTCATCGTTGATTGATGGTCGAATCAACTCTAGGCATTGTTCGATTTTGAGGTCGATGTGCCCTGTCGATTTGAGAAAGGAATGTCGAGGATGACCTCGCCAAGCTAATAATATTTTCTGATCTAGCTGGGCTGCTTCTTCGGTGCTTTCAAATCGGTTGGGGTTTGTTTCCTTGAGTCGATTGTACTCTGCCGGTTGATCAGTGGCGAGAGAAGAAAGATGGATGATTTGGTCATACAATTCGTGGCATTCAGTCTCGTTTAAGCCAAATTGTGCCAAGAAGCATTCCACTCCGCCTTCGATGTAGGCAGCGCCATCTAGGATGCCCCGATCGCAGATAATCATTTCAATTATCTCGCTTGCTTCAGCTAGTTTTCTCGCGAAAAGTTCACTTTCCATTTGTCTCTCGATGACCATTTTCTGAAAATTATCTTGCCAATCTTGAGACCACTCCAGATCCTTGCCTGGTATCCCTGGGCCACCGTCCTCGAAGGGCACTTGAAGCAATTGTGTCGCAACCTCCTCAACGATTATTACCCTGTCTTCAAAATGCTCTTTGAGCCTTTTGATGATTTCGCTTTTACCGCCACATGGACCGCCGGTCAGAACAATTTTGGTTATTTTTCTCATTTGATCCTTTCTTTAATTGTTAAAAAAAAGCCTCGATGTAAAACATCGAGGCTTAATATATATAAATACGTAAGGCTTGGGAGATCGACCAGCTCCCATGTAGTCTTGCGTAATATATTTTTTGTTGTAAGTGTGTGCATTTTTCCCGCAAAAAAATGGAGGCTGGGGGCTCTCCATCAATTTAGTCTGAAATTTTTGACCCTAAGCATTATATAGCAATATCTAGTATTTGTCAATAGCAAGAAGAAATTCGTGGGTAAAATCGACTTTCTGGTGTTACATTGAGTGGTTTGCAGTTAGCGGTTTGCGGTTTGCGGTTTGCGGTTAGCAGTCGTCAATGAATTGTGAATTATGAATAATGTGATGTCATCCTGAGGTATCGAAGGATCTAGAGCATGGA
>JBAXQZ010000138.1:0-2251 GCA_037131475.1 bacterium
GTTTATTTTATTTTTATATTATAATATGATAAGCAAGCATTAACAAGTTAAATGCTCTATTATTAATAAAATCAAAACCACCATGAATATCATCAAGCTCAATCACGATAATTTTGTAAGCACGATCGAGCAATCCGCCGAAATAATTCAGAGAGGAGGTCTCGTCATCGCGCCATTTGACACTATTTATGGCATTATCGCTTCACCATTTGACGACAAAGTCCTTGAGAAAATTTTTATTATCAAACAAAGGCCACCAGAGAAGACCATCGGCATTGCCGTGGATAGTCTCTCATCAGCAATGAACTTCGCTCAAGTTTCGGAGTCACAAAAGCAATTTATCAATGATAGAATTCCCGGTCGCTTCACATTTATCCTCAAGACCAACCCCAACACACTTTCGGAATATTGCCTGAGAGACAATACCGTCGGCGTCAGAATACCAGATAGTGATTTAATTTTATCAATCGCTCGCTCCTCAGGAGGGATAATTGCCCAAACCTCTATCAATCGCTCAGGTCAACCCAATTGCTACTCAATCGATGATATTATCTCACAATTTTCAGCTGAAGAATTGTCGCATATTGATCTCATAATCGATGGGGGAGAGCTCGATCGGGAAGGGTCACCATCGGCACTATGGGACCTCTCTAAAGATAGCCCCAGAGAAATAAAACGCGAAATTCCCAAAAAAGATTGAAATAGTTTAATTTTCTTGCTATTATTTCAATGTTGCCGGGGTGGCGGAATTGGTAGACGCGCACGACTCAAAATCGTGTGGCCTCGGTCATGTGGGTTCGATTCCCACCCTCGGCACCAAAATATAGACAAAAAAAGAAGCAAGTAGCAATACTTGTTTTTTTTAATTAGTAATCTCACCTTGCGCACACTTGGCCTGTCATCCCGTACTGTAAACAGATGAAGCGGGATCTTGGGCTTTCCTGTCTGTCATCCCGTAATGTAAGCTCGAGATACGGGATCTTGGACTAATTATGTAAGAAATATAGCCACTACCTTTTAGCTCAAATTTTGAAATAAAAGGGGTGAGGCGATGATGCTGGAATAAGCACCATCGCCGAGTCTTTGTGAAGATGATGGACTAACCCTTACCTTCTTCAGCCTTTTTGTTTTCCTCCTCCATCTTCTGCGCGCAAAGAACGCCGAACTTTTGGTAAAGAGCTAGCAATGCCTCAACGTCTTTACCTGTAGCGGTACTCGCATAACGGATAATGTGATGAGCTACATGCTCAGGCATGGCAAAATCCATGATCTTCAGGTCAAAAAAGCGCATAGCCCTGAGATTGTGTGGCAGGTGCGATTCCTTTCGAAGAGTGTCTACAACAGAACTCCAGATTTCACTCCAGATTTCAGGATCCATTAGGTATTCTCCTTCATTCAGATAGATTTAGCCTGCCATCAGCACACACTGTGCGCTAGCAAACCATCATTTCTGTGATTGCACTATTGCATATTTATCATATTTTGTCAAATGTAAAATTGACATATCTTGCCAATTGTGATAATATATAATTATTGAGGTAATCCTCGCCACTAATCAAAGTGGAATCGTCCGCCCGCAAAAAGGAGCGAGAGAAATGGTAAAGAACATTTCCGCAAGAGAAATAGAGAACCTACTAAACTTACGGGGTAAGCTTACCCTAGCCAGTATCAACGAGAAGTTATCAACTTCTGGCATATCAATTGAAGGGACTGATAGCATAACCGATGCTTTTCAAGATTACGTCAATCAGAAAATCGCCCGACGATTGAAACACAACCATCGCAAACTTCCACTTTATTCCAAAAAGGATATCACGGATTTTGTGCCTGAACTTGTCCGGCACCAGGAAGAGATACTCAAAGTGGAGTTTGACCGACCAACTCGAAAAGCATGTGGAGAGTTTCTGACTGTATTTTGCGAACATTTCGCAAATATTGATGCGAGTGGCAGGATGAACAAAGACCCCTATGAAGAGGTCTGGGCATGGATAAAGGTAGTGTTGGATCTATGTGATGAGCAAAAAACAACACCTGAGGTGCTTCTCGGCGTCAAATCAAATTCAGACGAGATTACTCGTCGACTGTACACCAAAGAAGGCTATATCTCTCGATCTCAAAGAAGTATTCAAGCAGGATTTGAGATAACAAATCTCATAAATGCTACATTTGAGATGGCGATGGCCATGATGGCCAATCAAATTCGGAAAGAGGAAGCAACTAAATATGAACTGCTTTTTGGCACTATTTTTAG
>JBAXQZ010000139.1:0-2234 GCA_037131475.1 bacterium
GTTAGCTTCGAAACTCAGAGGGTCGATTCTCCGAATTCCTAGTATGCATCGTTTAGGGCGTGGACTACCGGGGTATCTAATCCCGTTCGCTCCCCACGCTTTCGCTCCTCAGTGTCAGGTAATGCCCAGAAGACTGTTTTCACCTTTGGCGTTCCACACGATATCTACGCATATCACTGCTACACCGTGTGTTCCATCTTCCCCTGCATACCTCCAGTTATGGAGTTTTAAATACTTTTCCCTAGTTGAGCCAGGGTATTTAATATTCAACTTTCAAAACCACCTACGAGCTCTTTACGCCCAGTAAATCCGGATAACGTTTGCACCCTACGTATTACCGCGGCTGCTGGCACGTAGTTAGCCGGTGCTTATTCATCTGGTACCTTCATATTTATTCCCAGATAAAAGAAGTTTACGATCCGAAAACCTTCATCCTTCACGCAGTGTTGCTGCATCAGACTTGCGTCCATTGTGCAAAATTCCCAACTGCTGCCTCCCGTAGGAGTATGGGCCGTGTCTCAGTCCCATCGAGGCTGGTCACCCTCTCAGGCCAGCTACCCGTCATCGCCTTGGTGAGCTATTACCTCACCAACTAGCTGATAGGCACAAGGCCTCTCCCAAACCGCATAAAGCTTTACCCTTGCGGGACTATCCAGGATTACCTCGAATTTCTCCGAGCTATCCTTGAGTTTGGGGCAAGTTCCTTGTTATTACTCTCTCGTCCGCCGCTATATCGCTCGACTTGCATGTGTTAGGCACACTGCCAACGTTAATCCTGAGCCAGGATCAAACTCTCCATGTAAATGTATGAGTTTGATTAGCTCTTATTACTAATCAAAAAAATTCTCTCAAAAAGAATTGTTCTTATCTCCGAAAAGATAAGAAACAAGCGTACTTATCACTATTTAGTTGTCAAAGAACTAAAATCTGGACAAAAAATAAATAAACCCCCCGAATATTTCTCTATTTCTTTTTCCAGCTAAGATGAATATTATCCGAAAAAACGCTTCTTGTCAACACTTTTGGGCCATATTTTTCAAGAAAAACAAAAATAAAGCAAAAAAACGTAAAATATTGCCCATCTAGGCTCGATTATTTCAAAATTCGCGAATGTCGGATTAATCCTGAACATGCGAGTATTTCGATTCCCCGCTTCTCCAATTCATCCAAAATCAGATTCATTCCCAAAGAATCGGAGGATATATGTCCGGCAATAACGATATTGAGATAATGTTTGACTGCTTCATCGCGTCCCTTTTCATTCAAATGCATTCCAATCTCCGTCCCAATGCCATAGTGGCTCATTTGCTCAAATATCTTCTCGCCTCCACCCGTACCACCAGTCATACCAGAGACAACGATCTTGCCCGCTCGCGACTTCTCACTTCCGGAAAAAATCATCGGACCAGCATTTAGCTTGACTGCTGCTTTGTATTCGGGGACCGCCTTAAGTAGTTCAATTATCTCACCGACAGTTTCTGGCTTCTCCTTTTCGATTAGATTATCAATGTATTTCCACACCACATTGTCAGCTGGTGTATGGAAGCCAATAAATGGAATATCCAATATTTTTGCGGCATCAATCGCCTTGTAATGATTGATTGGCGCAACTGAACGAGAAACCTCCATAATTCGATCTGCCAAGACCTTTTCGGCAATATTGCCAGGCATACCTGCTCGCTCCAAAACATCACTCTGGATATCCATCACTTCATGGAGATTGGCAAGCGCTTTGCCCTCAGGATGATGAGCTATGACCAAATCAACTTTCTTGCCCTGTCGCTCAAGCTCCTTGGCGAGCAAAATCTCCTCGACACCAATATCAATGCCAACGAGTACTCGCTTGATACCCTTGCCATTATCATAATGAATCGCCGAATCCGAATAAGGATTGGTCAATTTATCAACGTCATACTCCTCTCTCTTGGTCTCTGTAAGCTCCGCATACTCGCTCTGACGCTTTTTCATTAGCTTTTCGACCTTTGCCCTACCCCGTGGATCATTATCAATCCCCTGCTCGATAGCCAGCTCAAAAATTTCTCTTACATTCATATCATCTCCTACACCTATTTAATTCATCAAAATAATAAACAAAATTATCAAACCAACTAGAATTATATGCACAAAACAACATTTTGTCGAATATTATAAGATTCCTAGTCTCAAGTCGCAAAATAGTGATTATGGGACTGTCGGTAAACTCTATTAAAAAGCATTTTTTGTAAAAAAAGAAA
>JBAXQZ010000140.1:0-2219 GCA_037131475.1 bacterium
GGATAGATACGCGTAAATATTGCCAAAGACCAAGGCCATCTCTGGTGTGAGACTGATTTGGGCGACTTTTAGCTGAATCGTTGAATACAATAATCCTACTAAAATTGCAAAATATATTCGATTTTTGGGGATTGACGGCGCTGTCAGTGGCTCAGTTAGCATGATAAAAGCGAAGAACAAGAAAGCTGAATGCGCGAAAATAAACTGCCAATTACTCAGAATTGATAACGAGTTTTCTGGATGAATGATATTGCTCACGATTGTACACACCATGATTGTGATAATAAATGTACCAACCATTTTCCAAGCCCGCATCTTCCAAACGATCAGCAAGCCCGCAAGGACTACCATCGGCAAGATATGTGGCGTCCCGACCCACCAAGTCGCGCCCGCGATTGTATATAAATAACTGATTGCTACCGCTGAGAGTGCGACAGGATTGAAGATATGCCTTCGCTCGGCTGTCAAAAGATATTTCGAAGCAATCGCCAAGACTCCAGCCAATACTGCAATTACAATATCATTACTGGAACCGATGGGAAATATAAGGAGCAAGATAATTAGCGTGATTAGCACAGACTCAATATTACTTTTTGCACCAAAAATTTTGGCTAACAGATAGTTTGCGACAACGCCGACGCTTACTACTGCTACCAAAGCTATGATTAGCTGCATTGGGCGATATTGTGTCAGCCCCAGATTACTTACAATTATGGCATAAATATATATTGCCACCATGCAGTATAGTGTCAGTCGGTATAGTTTCATTTTCTTAAAATAATCAATTATTGCAGTCATTTATTGCCTTCCATTAAATATTTATCAAACCCGCTCGTCATCTTTGCAATTTTATCTTTGCCTATCATATATCCCTCCAAGCCCTCTGTTTTCTCCAAAAAATTTATCCCCTTCTCGCCCATTGCAAAGGTGGCTGTGGCAAAACGATCTGCCTCATACACATTACTCGCAATGACCGTCATGCTGGATATTTCATCAGCTCTTTCTTGATGGATTGGATCGATTATGTGTTTGCCTCGCATATAGTTGCCAGAGGTAGCGATGCCTTGACCAGAAAGATACACAATTTTCACAATTTCACTTGGTTCAAATGGATTTCTGATGCCTATCTTCCACTTCTCTCCCTCTGCGTTTCTGCCCATCGCCTGTACGTCGCCTGCGATCTCAAGATAAAAGTTGTGATAACCCATATTTTGAAGCTTGCGTGTTGCCTCATATATAGCCAGGCCCTTGACGATACCAGCGGGATCCAGCTTCCCTTCTGAATAAATATCAAAATATCCATTCGTTTCTGATTTCGTTTGTCGCCCAAGAGCGATAACCTTTCGCATTTCCGGTGAATAATTCTCTATATTTGATTCTCCGCGATTGATTTTGGTAGTCTCGCTCTCATCATTAAAAGTACTGAACTGTCGATCAATCGTACGTAAATATTGAAAAATACTTTCAAAATCATCATCTTTAACTCGAGTATCAACGATGTTCAGTATCACCGGCATTGACATTATAGTAGCTCGTTTTTCCATATTAAATCGCTTTCGACAAAGCATTGCTTAGCGACTTATTAAAGGCGACACTGGTATATGAAGCTCCCGAGACACCATTTACGTTGCCACCCTGTGATTGAATTACTTCTGAGATCAATACTGGCATTGCTTGAGTATTAATCTTTTGTGATGTCTTGTCGTTATTAGGATATTGCAAGAAAATTAGATTGGTTATAAATCCATTTGAGACAGTGAATTGCACTTGAACATTTCCATATGAGGCGTTTTCGCTCGATCCGGCATACACGCTATCTTTGAATTTGCCTGACGGGACGACTACTGCAGTATTTTGATTCTGATTGACTGGATTTGGATTGGTTGCAATTGGTGGAGCGACTGCATTTTGATTCTGATTTACTGTGTTTGAGTTGGTTGCAACCGATGAAGCAAATGACGAATTACTGACTTGCTGATTCGGATTATCGATCGTAGCAATTTGAGGATTATTTACATCATTCAGACGACGAAAATAAACTATAAGAAAGAAAGCGGCCAATACAATAATTATTTGTGTATATTTTTTCATTAATTTCCCTACTTAATTATCAATAGATTAGAAGAATTGGCTGAATATTTGCTGAGAGCCATTCTTTGCACATTGTCGAGTTTTATTGACTTCTTCGCTCACCTCTCCACATATTTATTAATTTATGT
>JBAXQZ010000141.1:0-2149 GCA_037131475.1 bacterium
TTGTTCGACCCTGTGTTCTTGCAGATAGACCTGCCTGCCGGCAGGCAGGGAACTAGCTTTTCATTGTCAGACTTCTCATCCTCAAGCCACAAGGAGTCGAAGAATAATATTAAATTTAATCGTATCAGTGCGGCTCTATCTGTAAATCTGTATTATCTGTAATCTGTCGTTGTCTACCTCTTCACACTCAAGCCACAAGGAGCCGAAATGTTTGATTGAACTGACTTTGAGCGTAATTTTGATACATCGGAGAACATTGTATAAAAAAGCTTTTCTATTTTAGTAAATGTCTGGTAAAATAGTATTATGAATAATTACAATCAATGGTTCAACCGCTTTGACAAGTGTGCGGTTTACAAAAAACTAGAAAAAAATCCGGTCGCTTACTTCTGCATGGAATATGCGCTACCCAAAAATCTGCCAACCTATGCAGGCGGCTTGGGCGTGCTCGCAGGAGACTTTATCAAGGAGGCAAAAGAAAAGAATTTTCCGATGGTCGCAATTGGGCTATTTTACTCAAAGAAATGTCAATTTGACGCCAGTGGCAATGTTTACATCACCAACAATCCAGCTTACTTTGAGCTCAAACCTGTTTTGGACAAATTTGGACGGAAAATTAAGATTTCCGTTCCGATTGCCGATCGAACAGTCTATATTCAAGCTTGGGTTTACAACGACGGCACTATCCCCCTTTATTTATTGGACACAAACCTCGGTGAGAATGATTTGTCCGATCGCTCAATCACTGATCTGCTCTATGTTTTTGATTCTGAGAGAAGACTGAAACAGGAGATTGTTCTCGGTGTCGGTGGCATACGCTTCCTTCGCGCAATGAATATTGAGCCATCAATCTATCATATGAATGAAGGTCACTCAACTTTTCTGATATACGAACTCGCACATCAATTAATGGAAAATAGTGGTATGAGTTTCGCTGAAGCTTTTGAAAAATCAAAGGCCCACATCGCCTTTACAAATCACACTCTCATCGTCGGCGCACGTGATTATTTCAGCTATGACCTTACTTCAAGAGTCCTGACCTCTTACGCCGATGAGATCAATATGCCAGTTGAGGAGCTGATTTACAAAGGACTTGATAGCGAAAAGAAAAATATGGCAGCGACTAATCTCGCGCTCAACGCCAGTACCAAGATCAACGCTGTAAGTAGGCTTCATGCTGAAAAAGCTCGCGATGTTTGGCCAGAGCACCCAATGCTACCGATCACCAATGGGGTGAATATCAAGCGCTGGGACAAGATTGGCGAACATGACATAGATGAACAACATCAGAAAAATAAGAAGAAATTGCTTGATTATATTCAAAAAGAGACCAAGGTCAAGTGGAGCGAAAATGAGCTTCTGATTGGTTGGGCGAGACGTGTCACTGGATACAAGCGACCAACGGCAATTTTTGATGAGCTTGACCGGATCAAAGCGGTAATTACTGATCAAAAACGTCCTGTAAAATTAGTTTTTGCTGGTTATCCCCACTATCTTGACGAAGAGGGCCGATGGCTACTCAATCGTCTTCGCGAGCTTTCGCACAAAGATTTGCGAGGCTCTATGGTCTTTCTTGAAAACTACAATACAGATATCTCACAACTGCTCATCTCTGGCTGTGACGTCTGGCTCAACACTCCGGTAGTGGGACTTGAAGCTTGTGGGACCAGCACCATGAAAGCTGCGCTCAACGGTTCCATCCTTTGTAGCACCAATGACGGTTGGATTCCTGAGGTTGATCTCAACGATATTGGGTTTATGCTGAACGATGAAAATGTCAACGCCAGCCTTATCGATCTGATTGGGCAGAGCATCGCACCATTGTATTATGAGAGGAACGATTCTGACAATTCAGTCTGGCACCAAAAGATGCTTCGCTCCAGACATGCTATTGTGGATAACTTTGGCGCTGATCGCATGCTAAAGGACTACATTGAAATGATTTATGAGCCAATTCTCGCCGAGAAAAGCTAAGATTTATAACAGTTCAATTATCAAAAATACCGCTGATCGGCGGTATTTTTGATATACGGGAGATTATATTACGGCTAGCGGCTGACTCGGGCTTTAATTTTTTGAACGATATAAGATGAGATATTGGGCCAAAAATAGATACTTATCCCCAGAATGATAATAACCAAAATAAAGA
>JBAXQZ010000142.1:0-2145 GCA_037131475.1 bacterium
TGTTAAAACAATCAAGATAAAACTAATTACCTGATATTCCATAAACATACATTTGCGAAATTTGAATTCACAATACTGGCATCGCTTGTAGGGCGCGTATTTCAAATTCTTTACCAACCAACAATTCTTATTGAGATACTGGCTCTCACCAATCTGCCTCTTCGATATCTGTGCTTTCTCGTCTACTTCCATCATCGTTCTCTCATTTAATAACACTTATTTGTATTTAAATACTTTTTTGAGCGAGACATACATCAGTGTCGCAACACAAAAACCAACGAGACAAGCTAAAAATATCATCAGGTCCACCACCAAAAGATAAATCCAAGCAAAAGTAACGTATTTATCGAGATATATAAGTAAAAATCCGACGAAGAGCAACACCGATGTCATACCTGCCACAAAGTTAACCTCACTCAATTCACGTGGCATCGGATTATGTTTTCTTTTAAATACTTTTTTGGAGACCAGTGCATGTATCTGATAAGGAAAATTTAATTTTAATGAAAAAAGCCCCAATACCATCAATATCACAACAGCCAAAACAAGCCACTGATTGTGAATCAAAATCGCCAACAAAATCAAGAGTCCATAGGTCGCTCGAGAAGCCTTCAAAGAACTATCATAGATCAAACACTGTTGCATTATACCCTCCAAATCAATTATTAAATACTTTTTTTAACGGCGCTACACGCCCTTTTCACATCGCTAATATCATTATAGCTATAGAAGCTCAAACGGCAACTTGCTGGTGGATTGAGCTCATAATAATGATGAGCCAAGGTGGCACAATGGCAGCCAGCACGCGATTCAACTCCCAATTTGCTCAATTTTTCCGCAATCTCAAATGGACTTTTGCCCTTGCAGTTAAAGGAAACCAGCGCAGTTCTTTTCATTGGATCCTTTGGCCCATATATTTCCAGCTCTGGTATCTCGCCCAATATTCGAAGAGCTTCGCCAATCAGCATCTTCTCGTGAGCCTCAATATTATCCATAGCAAGCTTAATATCAGCTGGCAAGAGCGAGAGATCTGTCAGAAAATATTTGTTTTTCTTGGGATTTATCGCAAAATCTATCATCAATCTGATTGCTTGGGCTGACAATATTGTGCCCAAGATATTTGGGGTCCCAGCAGTAAACTTCCAAGGCAAATTATTGTATTCAACTCCATCGGGCGTGACCGTCCCATCTGCAATCATATCGCCGCCGTACAAAAATGGCTTCATTCGCAATAGTAGCTCCTCCTTGGCGTAGAGAGCACCGACACCAAATGGTGCAATCATTTTGTGAAAAGACCAAACAAAAAAATCAACGTCTGATTCTGTGACATTGACATACATATTGGGGGCAACCTGAGCGCCATCGATAAGAAGATATGATTTATTTTGGCCATCAGGCTGATTGTATCCACTCGCATTAGCAATTTCACGCAAGGTTTCAATTGAATTGATCGTACCAAGAAAATTTGAGGCCCCAGTACAACAAACTATCTTTGTGCGCTCATCAACCAAAGATTTCAAATGTTCGAGATCAAGCTCACCCGTTTCTTTGTCAAACTTGGCAATTCTATATTCGACTTTGATACCAAATTTCGACAAAATCTCCTTGCACATACCATACCAAGGCACATAATTTGAATTGTGCTCCATATAGGTAGTGACGATATTGTCTCCATCACGAAATTCAGTGAGTAGCGAATACATCACCGAATTGATCGCTTCAGTCGCATTTCGATATAGAATAATATTCTTCCTTGAAGGAGCCCCGATAAATTGCGCGATAGTATCATAGGAAGATTCGAATTTTTGTGTGGTCAAAAGCGATGATTGAGACTGACCACGATGAACATTGTCATATTGCACCACAAGCTTCTTGAGTAAATCCAGCAATTGCTTGGGAATCTGAGTACTCGCCGCATTATTTGTAATAATCCGACCAGCTCTAATGGCAGGAAAATATTTCCTGATCACCCTAGTATTTATCATACACAGACCTAACTATTGATAATAATAATATAAATATACCACCCCACACCATACAGCGTCAATTATGAATGATTGATTAGCATGGCGAATTAGGAATGGTGAATGGTGAATGGTGAATGGAGCTATAGAATAGTGCCACTTCATCTTAAAAAAATACTGT
>JBAXQZ010000143.1:0-2142 GCA_037131475.1 bacterium
TATAATTTATTGTTCGACCCTGTGTCCTTGTAGGAAGAGATCTGCTTTTTATTGTCAGACTTCTCATCCTCAAGCCCCAAGGAGTCGAAGAATAATATTAAATTAATCGTATCAGTGCGGCTCTATCTGTGTATCTGTATTATCTGTAATCTGTCATTAAAATGGAGTCGAAGGACATTATTTGTTTTATTACATCTGTATATCTGTATTATTCGTTATCTGTTGTTTAATTTGTCATTAAAATGGAGCCGAAAAATAAATGAAACGAGTGCAAAGCTTGACTTGGGTGTGATTATTTTCCTAGAATTTTTTTTGTTCTTTTGAGTAGCTCTTCGGGCTCTGTCTCGACTTTGACAAAATAGTCAATTGCGCCGAGCGATTTGGCTTTGTCGGCGGTCACCTCTTTGGGGAGATTGGTGAGAAGGATGACGGGAATCTCGACGGTGTCCTTGTCTTTTTTGAGCTTGTCTAGGACGTCTAGCCCATTGGTCTTGGGCATGATAATGTCTAGATAAATTAAGTCTGGCTTCTCGAGCTTGGCCTTGGCGAGGCCATCTGTGCCGTCTTTGGCAGTGATGACGGTGTATCCTGAAAGTATAGTCGCATACATATCCAGTATTGCTTCTTCGTCGTCGATGATTAAGATTTTGGGCATATTACCTTGTAGTTAATGGTATAGAAAATGACATTGTAGTGCCGACATCTAGGGCGCTTTTGATCTCGAGAATACCATCATGCTTCTCGATGATCGTCTTGGCGATAAAAAGTCCGAGTCCTGTGCCTTGATTGCTGACATCAATTGCATTTTGGCTCCTATAAAATTTCTGTCCAACCTTCTCAATATCTTCGGTGGGGATGCCAATGCCGGTGTCGACAATAGAAAATCTTATCTCTTTTGAAAGTAACTTATAGTTTACGGAAATGAATCCCTTGTGTGTATATTTGATAGCGTTGAAGATTAAATTTGTGAAAACTTGACCAAAACGATCTTCATCGGCGTAGATAACCAGATCCTTTGGTGGCGTGGCAAGCTCTAGACGAATGTTTTTTTCATTCGCGAAGGAAGCAAGATCTTCATTTAATTTTTTGAAGAATTGAAATAAATTGATATCACTTTTTTCAATTTGTATCTTGTCTGTTTCGATGCGGGAAATAGAGAGGAGATTATTTGTCAGATTGATCATTTTTTTGGTTGAGTCATAAATTTGATCGAGATATTTTTTCTGGTCCTTGTCGATAGTACCGACCTTGCCGCTTCGAAGCATTGAGACATAGCCACGAATAATTGAGAGCGGAGTATTGAGCTGATGCGAGGTGATGGCGATGAACTCTTTGTCTCGCTTGATTAACTCCTGTTCGTAGGTAATATCGCGAATGATGGCGAGAGCTTTGTAATTGCTAATATTTTTGTCTTTGATGACGGCATAGCTAGCTTCGATATCAATAGTGTGGCCAGATTTGGTAGTCATAGTATTTCGAATGAATGGATTTTTCTTGATGCCCTGAGTGATGAAGACCGCGTCGGGCAGTAGGCTGTTTTCTTTGTCGCCGGAAAATTTGAGAATTTGTTGTGCGCGGTGGCCAAGGACATCCCCCTTGTTGTAGCCGGTCATCTTCTCCATGCCGGGCGAAAAACTGATAATCCGTTGATCGCTATCAAGCATTAAGATACCATCAGCTGAGTTTTTGAAGATAAGATCGATAGTTTTCTGGTCGTTGCGTAATTGCTTCTGATCGCGTAGTATCTCTGTCGTTTTGCTCTTGTTCTCAAGGTATAATTTTCGGCTCTGAAAATACCAAAAGACAGAAGCCCCGCCAAAGATACCCAAAAGTATTTTGAGTAGTTGATCGGCCAGATACCATGGCAGAAAGAAGGTAATTAGGAAGGTTGCTATGATAATGATGGACCAGGTCAGAAGCTCCCAAGAAAATATAATTTTTTTCAATTTCTTCATATAATTATTTTAATCTATAAATAGAAATGAGTCAAAAAATGCTTTGCAGTTGGCGGTTTGTAGTTGGCAGTCAGTAGTCGGCAAGGAACAATTTAAAATTTAAAATTTAAAATTTAAATTTATTTAGTTATATTATTCTTCGACTCCTTGTGGCTTGAGGATGAGAAGTCTGACAATGAAAAGCAGT
>JBAXQZ010000144.1:0-2140 GCA_037131475.1 bacterium
TTTTTTTCAAAGTGTTGAATTGTAGTTGGGGCAAAAGTGGTTGATAGACAGTCTCACACGGGTGGTTTTCATTTCGATGGGGGCCGCTCGATGCTGCATTGTTGCCACTGGGCTATACATTAGTGTCGTCTTTTAACCCTATGTATGCGCGATTTGGCGTTTGTTGGCCAGAAAGCTTGGTCATCTTTGACCATGACAAAGCACTTTGGATATTGGAGAGCGAGAAAGTGGCGAGCACAAGTCTTGATTTTACTCGAAAGGTTATTCTCGCTGGTAAAGAAAAAGAATTTTATAATCTTTGGAAACAAGGTGCAAGTACTCTCAAGAAAGTTCAAAAGGATATCGACCAAATAGAAATATCAGATATTTCTGATCAAGATTTGGCTGAAATATTTTCAAAGTGGAGCAAGGCCTATCTTGATTTCTGGGCAATTGGGATGACCGCAGAATTGATAAATTATGGCTTGGAATATAAGATAAAATCTTTACTGAGGCCCAAATTTGCCGATGAGAGAGATTTTAATGAAGCATTTGCTATTTTGACGACGCCGACTGCCTTAAGTTTCTACAAGCAAGAAGAGCTAGATCTCATGCGGATTGTCTTGTCTGATGTCGGAGAACGTTCTTTGCGATTGGAAGGCCATCGAGAAAAATATTATTGGATATACAATAATTATCTTGAAGCCAAAATGCTAGATATTCCACATTTCGCAGAGCGAATAAAGGGCATGAAGGAGTCTGATGCAGAAAAATTCCTGGCAGAGTTCACTGGATACGAGGAGAAAATTTCCGCACAAAAAGAGCAACTATATGATAGTTTGCAATTGGAGACGGGAGAGATAGGCATCATTGACTCATTGAACAATTCAATGACATTTCAAGACGATAGAAAGAAATACAATCTGATTGCCAATCAATATCTTGAGAATTTTCTGATAGAAATCGGTCGGAGACATGGG
This sequence comes from bacterium, assembly GCA_037131475.1. Taxonomy (GTDB): domain Bacteria; phylum Patescibacteriota; class UBA1384; order XYA2-FULL-43-10; family 1-14-0-10-43-13; genus JBAXQZ01. Next base: position 960 of record JBAXQZ010000144.1, read on the forward strand.
ATTAAAGTTCGTGATTTGAAGTGGCTGCTGCCAGTTGAAATTGAAGCCATGGCAAAGGGCAAAGATCTGTCCAAGATTATCGAACAAAGAAAGAATATCACGACAATTAATTGTGATAGGGCGCAATTGAGTATAGAAACTGGGAATCAAGCTAGTAAGATTCAAAAACTTTTTGATGGGGCCGAATTTGATAGGAGTGCAAATTTGCAGGGGACAGTGGCGTGCACTGGTAAAAGTCGATATTTCAGAGGGATTGCGCGGATTATTCTCAGTCCCAAGGCGGGTGATAAATTGAAAGAGGGGGAGATACTAGTCACATCAATGACGACGCCAGATTTTGTCGTCCTCATGAATCGGGCAGGGGCAATCATTACTGATTTTGGTGGGGTGACATGCCACGCCGCCGTGGTAAGTCGAGAATTTGGCATCCCATGTATTGTTGGCACAGAGAATGCCACAAAAGCAATCAAGGATGGTGATATCCTAGAGCTTCACAATCTCAGGGGCACAGTGAAGATAATCCCGGTCTAATCAATTAGGTTTTTTTACCGATCTTATCACTCGTCATATAGGCAAATATACTAAAGAGAATGATTAAAACTAATACCCAGATTATTAGGGGTGTTGTTTTATCGCCCTGATGGCAAGTTATTAGCAACTATCATCACTATAAAAATAAGAGTTGAGAGCCAGCCCTCCCAGGTGATTGGCCGCCAACCCCAGCCGAAATATTTCTTCGGTCCGAACCACGGTTTTTTGTCAGTCTTTTCATGCTGCCTTTCTTTGATGTATACGTTTATGCTTTTCTAAAGTACATCATCCTTGAATATATTCATGCTATCTTGTTTTGAATAAGCATCATCTTCGCTCTTTGAAAATGTATGAATGATCTCATGCGAAATAATTTGTTTTAATACATCATCATCAGGACTTATTTTTTCTATTGATTGTAAATAAAATGTAATCAATGGTGGCTCTGTCATATAGGCAGTATCGGCCAACACTAATTGGTTATCTTTTTCAGCCTTAAATTCACCAAATACAAAAGTAGCTCTTTGCTGAATTTCTGGTTTTAATTCTTCGATTAATTTTTCTATACGGTTTTTGAGTATTTCGTTCATAGGTTATTTTAATGCCTTTCTGACTGACTTGGTATATTTACAATACTCACAGTCTTCAAC
>JBAXQZ010000145.1:0-2112 GCA_037131475.1 bacterium
ATTTAAGCTACGATGAGAACGCCCAATTTGCTAACCTTTCCTGTTCGGCGGTAGTATTAAGCGATGGTGTCGTACCTTGCGGAGTGGGGGTTTGATTGATATTTATATTACCATTCTTTTTTAAATGAGATAACATCTTTTGAGATATCTTTAAATTTAATGTTTTTCAGTGAAAAACGATGGTGGCTAATGTATTTTTCCGAAGTTTGAAATAACGGCAAAATTGAAAGGAACAATAGAGCGATAACGAGACCGAAAAGATATGAAATTCCTAAGTGTGTGGCAATTATTCCACCGACAAATGGAGCAATGGCTCCTAAAATCGCAATGGTTATATATAGTTTTGAGAGCTCACTATTTGATTTGGCCCGATGCTTAGCTTTGGAAAAGTCGTAGTGGTACGGCTGCCAAAATAGAGCCAGGAGGAATCCGGCCTCGATTGCCACAAACCAAAGCGGCCAATTATATGTCGGGATAGTTTTAAACAACCAAAAATGAATGATAAGGAGTGGAATACTGTAAGCAATCAGCTTTTTAGGACCTACTTTGGTAATAGCGACGGCTGAGAACCACTCAAACATTGCTTCAACGGTATAGATGATAATGAAATAGATCAAAATATCACGAAGCGAAAAACCAAGCGTATATAGGTAAATCGGAGCGAATATAGCCACCAAAGAACACGCAAATGAACGAAGGCTCATCATCAAATATATCTCGTTTAGTTCGGTATATTTGATCCTAAACAGGTTGTGACTCAAGATTTGATTTTCCGAAATTTTCACTTTCCCCCCACCAAAACTACCCTTCCAGCCGAGGAAATAGTACTTCCGGCTTTAGGGTCACTAATTGTTCTTTTATCTTTTGAGCAGTTTCAGGCATAAAAGGCTCCAGAGATACGGCAATTAAACTAATGCTATTTAAAAGACTCTCCATAACTTTTTGAAGCTTCTTCGGATCAGATATCGCGAGCTCCCATGGCTTTTCCTTGTCTATTTCAGCGTTACACTCTCGGACAACTTCCCAGATCTTCTCAAGAGCGAAATCGAATCTAAACCCATCAAGTTCTGCCGCAACATTGGGATCAATAACATTTGGGTAGTCTTTGGGTTTTACCCCGAATTTGTTGGCCATCGATAAGGTACGCTGAACCAGATTGCCCAAATCGTTTGAGAGATCTGATCGATACCGTTCTTCAAATATGGTGTCGGTAAAATCCCCATCCCCATATGAAGGGATGTATCGTAAGAGATAGTATCTTAAAGCTTCAACACCATATTTTTCGGCTACTGCAACAGGATCTATGGCGTTTCCTGTACTTTTAGAGACTTTTGCCCCGTTGGTGGTAATGTATCCGTGAACATAGAGATTCTTGGGTGTTGCCACATGGGCAGAAAGGAGCATCGCCGGCCAATAGATAGCGTGAAACTTTAAGATACCTTTTCCAACGACGTGAACATCAGCTGGCCAATATTTCTTAAATACTTCTCCCTCTTTAGCATAGTCAAGTGCAGTGATATAGTTTGCGAGAGCGTCAAACCAAACATAAATTACCTGAGTGTCATCACCCGGAACCGGTATTCCCCATCCCCTTGCTCGCTCCTTTGATCTTGAGATGCTAAAGTCTTCAAGCCCTTGCTTTATAAAAGCGAGGGCTTCGTTCTTTCTGGTTTCTGGAGTAATTTTATAAATATCTTTTTCGATCAGTTCGATCAACTTGTCCTGGTAATTAGAAAGCTTAAAGAAATAGTTTTCCTCCTCAACCTCTTCTAACTTAGTATTTGAGTGCTCTGGGCAACAGCCATCGACAAGATCATCTTCTCTTTTGAATTCCTCACAACCAATACAATAACGACCTGAGTATTTCTTCTTGTAGATATCTTTTTCACAGGCAGCCCAAAGCTTCTGGGCCCCTTCTATGTGCCGCTTCTCAGTAGTTCTTATGAAGTCATCGTTTGAAATATTGAAAGACTTATTAAGCTGGATAAAGTTTGCGGCCGCTTCATCAACATATTCGGCAATCGGAAGACCTTTTTTTTCGGCTGCTTGGACATTCTTTAAGGAATTGTCGTCACTTCCCATCTGAAAACGTACGTCAAAACCAGTCTGACG
>JBAXQZ010000146.1:0-2046 GCA_037131475.1 bacterium
CAGGTCCTTGGTTTTATTTGGTCAGAAGTTCTCCAGAGCAAAGAAAAATACGATGAGGCTCTAGCTGTTTTAGAGCAGATGGAGCCCGACCAGTTGGTTGCAATATCCATTGCCGATATCGAGCTCACTAATGGTAAATTCGATGAGGCCATTGAAACGACTGAAGATATTGAAAATGAAGATGATGCAACTGCGATGCTCTTGGTACTTCGGGGGATTGCCTTTCGCGAAAAGAAATTGCTCGATGCCTCTGCCGAATGTTTCAAGCGCGCCCTTTCACACAAAAGCCGCTCCGAGGGCGTCAGACACCGCGCCCATTTTGAGCGCGCAGAGACATATTCGCGCATGGGCAAAAAAGCTATGGCGATTAAGGATCTAGAAAATATTTTGGTCGATGAGCCTGACTATCCAGAAGTTGAGGAAAAGCTCGCCTCAATCAATAAATAATTTAGAGGGATGCTACGGCCGTGAGGAGATCAGCAGGCGTGATTGCATGGCTAGACAACTATCTATTTGTTTTGCTTGATAAAGTCAAAGGCATTCTCAAAAATATTGGTCCTAAAGGCTGCCCAGAAAATAATGGCTATAAAAATGCTTTGGAATACCATGTGGCCCAGCATTTTTATTGCAGATTTTTCTTTTGCAACAGGTCGATTTTCTTCTCGGAAAAGGAATTCAAGTAAAGGGAAAATAATGAGTGGAATTAGGAGAACGGTGATTCCAATAAGAAATTGCACATTAGTGAGCAAAAATGCCGCATCTGTTTTCGACTGCACCGATAACTTAAGCAACTTATTCACAAACGCTGCGATAGCAAGTGCACTTACGATTTTTGCGGACCCATCAATATTGAGCCAATTGAGCTTAGTCAATGGCTTTATAGGCAGAAAATTCAAGAGCGAAGGCAATACAAATGCGATTGATAAAGCGGTTGGTATATACCAGCTAGGATCAAAAATATGAAGCAAGATGAAAGTGAATAATGAAGCAAGGGCAATTGAACCCACGAAAAGTCTCCATCTATTCGTAGAAAACTTCGCATTCATTTGGAAAAGTCGCCAAGGGAAAATTCGTAGAACTAAATCTTCTAGTAAATATCTCAGCATCATCACTATCAAAACAAGACTCAAAAGAATTACCGTATCGTGACGATTTTCTAAACCAACAATCTTGAAAGCCGATTTATTTGATTTACTTACAAATTCCAGTGTTCGTAGAAGAATCCAGGACGTAACCAGAGATGCAAGCAAAATATCTACAAATCTTTCCCAAAGGTATTCAAGTGAGTTATGACCAAATCGGGTTAATGGGCGTATCGATTTGGCGATGAAAATTGGCGCTAATGATATAAAACAAATCCACAATAGAGTTCGCAGACTATCGAAATTGAAAAAGGCATGATTTAGTAGCAAGCGACTTGCCACAACAAAAATCAGGACTACGCCTGCTAACGGATCAAAAATTCCCAGCGTTGCGATTGCTAGAATCAGCAACGTACTTACCTTTTTGTTTGTGAAGAATTCGGTGTAAGTAAGAGCGCCTAGAATGAAAGCTATTGGATAAAGGGCGAGTGAGAAGACTCCAGAGATCGCTCGAAGATAGTTGGCTTCAGATGCCGTATTGGCTGCAGCTTGAGAAAACTGACTGATTTTCATACAGGCTCGAGGAAGAAACACTTCAAACAAGCCCCTTAATCGAATCCATTTGAAACTCCACAACATTGAATCATCACCACGTCCGTGAACGGGTTCAGCACTCTCCTGTCCATCTCTACGAGTTTTAATGCGCGTGATTTCTGTCAGTGGCATGCCCTCACCACGGTTTGGTTGTGATGGAGAGTTGGGTTGCGATGGAGGCACGAGGCGTGTGGCAGAGATCGAAGCTGCCGAGGCCGCGATACCTAATACCACCGCAACGGGATATATCTGATTGAAAACTTTGTTAAGGATGATGCTCGATTTGGTCGTGCGATCAACTCTGGACGTTGAGCTGAGAATTGGTGTTGGTGTTGGTGTTGGTGTTGGTGTCGGTGTTGGTGTTGGTGTC
>JBAXQZ010000147.1:0-2023 GCA_037131475.1 bacterium
TAGTGATTGTTCACAACAAGACTTTGGCAGCTCAATTGGCAGATGAGTTTCGTCGTTTTTTCCCCAACAACGCTGTCCATTATTTCGTCTCTTATTATGATTATTATCAGCCAGAGGCGTATATCCCCCACACAGACACATATATTGAAAAAGATTCTTCTATAAATGATGAGATCGATCGCTTGCGTCACGCCGCCACTCACGCCCTGTTAACACGAAGTGATGTGTTAATCGTCGCTTCGGTATCGTGTATTTACGGCATCGGTTCACCCGAATTTTATCAGACCGAAACGGTCACTTTTGAGGTTGGTACTGATATCGTCAGAGATTTCTTTCAGACTAAACTGAATAATATGCAATATGCACGCAATGACACTGAGCTCAAACGAGGCACGTATCGTCTCAAGGGCGACACTCTAGAGATCTTCCCGGCTTACGCCAATAATACATTCAAGATTGAATTCTTTGGCAATACTGTCGAGAAAATTATCGAAACTGATTGGGTCACTGGCAGACAGGTCAAGGGGTATGATTCTATCGAGATTTATCCAGCCAAACACTTCATCACCCCCAAAAACATACAGGAGATGGCTGTCAATAATATGAAAAACGATCTCGAGCTTGAGGTTAATAACTTTCGCAAACAGGGCAAGGTCTTGCAGGCTGAACGCTTGTTGCAAAGAACAAATTTTGATATTGAGATGATCGAGGAAACAGGTTTTTGCTCTGGTATTGAAAACTATTCTCGATATTTTGACCAACGTCGACCCGGCGAGCCAGCTACAACTCTAATCGACTATTTCCCCAAAGATTTCGCACTTTTCATTGATGAATCTCACGCTACCATCCCACAAATTAATGGTATGTTTGGTGGTGATCGATCGCGCAAGGAGAAGCTGATAGAATACGGGTTTCGTCTTAAGGCCGCTTTTGACAATCGCCCACTTCGTTTTGAGGAGTTTTATCAAAAGATTGATCAGGTAATTTTTGTTTCTGCAACTCCCGCCGATTATGAGAAAAATAAGAGCACCGATGATAATTTCATATATTCGCCAGACCACAATATATCAAAAGATACTTCCTCGGCTAAGCCTACAATAGGCACTAGGCAGCCATATGATGCGATCGTAAAGCAATTTATCCGCCCGACAGGACTACTAGACCCCATCATCGATGTTCGCGCCACAAAGGGTCAAATTGACGATCTCTTGCGCGAGATCACAACCACGGTCCAAAATGGCCAGCGAGTTCTCGTGACCACCCTCACGAAACGCATGGCTGAGGAATTAACAGAATACCTCAAGGAAAAAGGCGTGAAAGTAATGTATCTGCACTCAGATATTGATACTCTTGAGCGATCTGAAATCTTGCATAATCTCCGACTGGGCAAATTTGATGTTTTGGTCGGCATTAATTTGTTGCGAGAGGGCCTAGATCTACCAGAGGTTTCACTTGTCGCCATACTCGATGCTGACAAGGAAGGCTTCTTGCGTAGCAAAACCTCCCTAATCCAGACAATGGGACGAGCCGCTCGCCATGTCGAAGGGCGAGTAATCATGTATGCTGATAGAATAACTGACTCAATGAAGGCCGCCATCGATGAGACAACTGAGCGTCGCAAGATGCAAGAAGAATATAATATCAAAAATAATATTAAACCACTCTCGATTGACAAAGATATCAGTGCATTGCCCGAAAAAGAGGAGAAAGAAATGCTCGAGATTGATCTATCTTTCAAGAAAATGCCAAAAGCAGAGAAAAGACGAGTCATCACTGACCTGCGCAAAAGAATGCTCGAAGCTTCAAACAATCTAGAATTTGAAAGAGCCGCCGAATTAAGAGATCAAATCGTGACATTGGAGCTGATGATCTGAAGCGAGCGCCTGAATAGTGAATAGTGAATAGTGAATGGTGAATGGTTAGCAGTTGGTGGTTAGCAGTTGCGGTAAGTGGAGCTATAGAATAGTGCCACTTCATCTTAAAAAAATACTGTCTGACCGAAGGGAGTTTATTTTTTTATGAG
>JBAXQZ010000148.1:0-2017 GCA_037131475.1 bacterium
ATTTGGACAGCTCCTCAGCTGCTCTAACCTTTCCATTCATCTCCTCAGAGCTAGTTCATGAGTCAGGTGTGCTTTATGGGATTAACCGCTCAAACAGCTCTTTGGTCATCCTGGATAGGTTTGCATTGCCCAACGCCAACAGCATCTTATTTGCCCAATCAGGGTCAGGCAAAAGCTACACTGCCAAGGTAGAGATCTTACGCCACCTGATGCAGGGTACCAAGGTTATTGTCATTGATCCAGAGCGAGAGTACAAAAGATTAGCCGAGTCAGTTAATGGTACCTATATCAAACTCTCAGTTCACTCTAGAGAAAAGATCAACCCCTTTGATTTAGAGGTAAATGCTTTTGCTGAAGCTGATAGTTTCGCCGATCATGTCCAATCATTAACCGAGATTATCTCACTGATGGCGGAAGGTCTCTCTGCCGAGGAAAAGTCCGTCGTTGATAAAGCCATATTAAAAACCTATCACCAAGCCGGTTGGACACAAAAGAACTCGACTAAAAAGAAAACCCGAAGTTATCCTAGACTCTTTGATCTTTACACCACCCTTCGAGGAATGAAACAGATCAAACTTTGCCGAAGACTTGAGAAATATACGACGGGGTCACTCGCCAATGTCTTTGATACTCAGACCAATATTGAATTGGATAATCGGCTAGTGGTATTCGATACCAAAGATCTACCCGAATCCCTTCGGCAGATTATGCACCTCGTCATCGCCCAATTCGTTCAGAATCAGGTCAAAAGTGATCCTTGTAAACGAATCTTGGTCATTGATGAAGCTTGGCTAATGCTTGAGCACGAAGAGAGTGCGAGATTTATCGCAGGGCTAGTCAGAAGAGCCAGGAAATATTACCTTGGCGTGTCCATTATCTCACAGCAGGCCAATGACTTTCTTGGCAATGCCTATGGCCAAGCCATCGCCTCCCAGAGTTCACTTCGGATTCTGATGCGGCAAGATACTACCACCATCAAACGAGTTGCTCTCGAATTTCACTTAAGCGAATTTGAACAACGATTTCTTTTAACCTGTGAACGAGGCGAAGCCCTGATTATTGCCGACCAACATCATGTCGCAGTTAAAATCACCGCCTCAGAGAGTGAGCATCCGTTGATCACGACCGACCCATCCGAACGAGAGACTAAAAAGAAATGAATCCACAAACACTCAAAATGATAGTGGCTGCCTTCTCGATGAAGAAAGAGATCAAACTAATCTTTTTTACTGTTGCAATAATTTGTATGCTACCAATATTATTGGTAATTATGATCTCCCAAGCTGGCATTAATCTAGTCTCTAATGTTATTGCGACGGTCAATCCCCAAACATTTCTGGTCGAGATACACGACCCAACAAATGGCTCAATTGTCGATACAATCTCTCAACCAAGAGTCTGGCCGATCAACGGGCCGGTCACGGCAGACTTTGGAGAAACTCATTTACCCTGGTCGCTACTTCACAGTGGCATTGATATTGCCAGCCCGACTCATCAGATTGGTGACCCGATCATGGCTTTTATGGATGGCAAAGTGATTTATGCCGCTGAAACCCCAGAGGGATTGGGTAGACATGTTATTATCGATCATGGTCACCATATGCTCTCATATTACGGCCACATGGACACGATCAGTGCCATCGTTGGCCAGGAGGCCACCATGGGCACTGTCCTCGGCACCAGGGGCTCAACTGGCTGGTCAACAGGTCCACACCTCCACTTTCAGGTTATGATCTTTGGTATTCCCGTCAATCCGAGGCTGTTTTTGGAGGGGAATCCGTAAATCACGCTCAAACTCTTGCATTATTTAGACGATTGTGTTATAATCAACACGTTTAGTACCTTAAAATATATCTGGAGCAAGCGCTTTGTTAACCATGTAATATGGTTGATAGTGTGCTTGTTCCAAACATGGGACAGCCTGCTAAGGCAGCGCGTATAAGGAGGGATGATAACGATGAACGCATCGATTACATCCAGAACAAAAGATCAGGAAACGCAGCTCGGTCGACTGACC
>JBAXQZ010000149.1:0-1945 GCA_037131475.1 bacterium
CGTAGCCCGGCGTGAGGGTAGCGAGAAACCACCCGTAACACGGGTGGTTTTCATTCGGGCTCGTCATCGATGAGTTTGCAGACGTCTACATCGAAGTGGATTTTTCCATCGTCCGTAAACGATTTCGGATCCTGGCTTGAGTACCATGCAGATGCTGCTAGATTTTTTTGCTTTAATGCTGCAAGAGCATTAGCTAGAGTCACTGTGTAAATGGGTTTGTGGTCTGCATGGATGTAGATTTCGCCAGCGACTGCAGGAGCGGGCTGCAAGAAATTTTCGTCAAGATCGATAACGCAACCCAACCATCCCTGACGGATTTCCAGAGGCTCATCTCTGTTTGGAACATCAATGATTTTGATTCTTCGCATAATAATACCTCCTTATGCCGAAGTTGACTAAATATAAAGTAACAGATAACTTGGCGAAAAGGAAGTTATTTGTATCGATTTAAATTGCAAATTGAAATATTTAATTATATTTCATCTTAACATATAAGAAAAAAGTGCCCCTGCAGTAGAGGCACTTTTTGTGAGAGATCGGGAATTATTTCCCTAGCAAATATCGGAGGATTGCCATTCTGACTGGCACGCCATTTGCTGATTGGCGGAAATAGGCTGCCTTGGGTGAATGGTCGCAATCTTCGGATATTTCGTTTACGCGCGGAAGTGGATGCATCAGGATTGCTCCTTCAGGCATCATTTCCAGATGTTCGGGGCGGAAGACATATGAGCCTTTGACCTTCTCATATTTAGCTTTCGAAGAGAAGCGTTCCTTCTGAATCCTGGTCATGTATGCGACATCGACCTTGCTGATGACGTCGTCCATGCTGGTAGTTTCGATCGCCTTGATACCATGATCTGCCAGATACTGCAAAATATTTGGTGGCACCCTCAGGGAATCGGGTGAGACAAAATAGATTGCCTTGGAATTGTAAAGCACGAGAGCTTTTGCGAGCGAATGGACAGTGCGACCATGCTTGTTGTCACCGATCATGGCAATGCTTAGACCGTCAATTTGACCTCGTTCTTGCTGAATGGTATACAAATCCGTCAGCGTTTGTGTGGGGTGTTCTCCAGGACCATCACCCGCATTGATGATGGGAACATTTGAGACTCTGGCTGCTTCGGCTGCTGATCCTTCGATGGGGTGACGCAAGACGATAACATTGCAATAATTATGAATATTGCGTATCGTATCCGACAAAGTTTCACCTTTTGCGGCTGATGAAAACTGCGCAGCTGCTTCAGTAGTAATGACGCCCAAACCCAATCGCAATGCAGCTGATTCAAATGACATACGCGTTCGCGTACTGACTTCATAGAAAATTGAAGCCATGATGGATTGATTGCTTTCAAAAATTGGGTTTTTGAGATGTTCACAATCCTTGGCACTTTTGAATATCGAGTCAAGAAATGGTCGATCGAATTGTTCAACGCTTAAAATGTGCTTAAACATAAATATTTTTTTTAATAGGATATTAGATTATCAATATTGTAACTTAATATTAAATGCCAAACAAGATTCTGATTTCCTGGTATTATCAATACGCGAAAATAATCAAAATATATATAATTAATAGTTGAGATAATTGGTTTCTAAATCTTCTTTTCTCTGCCATACTCGGATTGAAATGGAGTAGGGCAGAAGAACAAAAGGCTGATTTGATTGGTCTATTATTGGATAGAGATAACTGTCGCAGTAATCTGACCTTGGCTGTTGGAGTTGCCACTAATCGAGATCGTGTCGCCAACTTTTAAATCTGATTGTTTGGCGATATTTCCAGCTTTGCTGTACGAAGTCGCATCAGTGACTACGATTGTATAGTCCACATTACTGATTTTGACTGTCAAATTATTACCATTGATTGCTGTAACCGCACCAAGCTGTTGCCCGTGACCACCTCGTCTAATACCCATCATGCCGCTGCGTTCACCTTGTTCGAAAC
>JBAXQZ010000150.1:0-1930 GCA_037131475.1 bacterium
TATATTGTACCATATTGCTACAATGAATGGAAGTTATTTATGGAAAGTCCCTTAGCAGTTTGTGGTTTGCGGTTTATTATGAATAATGAATTGTGAATGGTGAATAATGCGATGTCATCCTGAGGTATCGAAGGATCTAGAGCAGTAAGCTAGAGCTCGTTGGGAATAGAACGTTTCACTAGATTCTTCACTTTTATTTACTAGTTCAGAATGACGAACAAGAACAATGAGGATTTACTATCCCATAGATTATCGGATCAAGTCCAATAATGACAGAACATTTTGGGGTGTCATCCTCGGACTTGATCCGAGGATCCATCATTATGAATAGTTATCACTTTATGATTTCGAATTTGATAATTGATAACTTAATAATTTACTTGATAATTGAAAATTGATAATTGAAAATTAATTTATGTGTGTTTCTTGAAGGTCCAATGCTTGTTGGCGAAATAGTTCCAGAAAAAAACTATGACTACGGCGATTAATTTGGCGATATTCTTGTCTACATCAAGTAAATGGGCTAGACCGAGAACTATAAGCTCTGTCAAGGCGAATCCAACGAGGCCGATGATAGCAAACTTGGTAAATTTCTTGGCTTCTGTCCCCTTGGTTTCATACTGAAAGGTCCAGCGTGAATTCATAATGTAGCCATTGATTGTGCCAATCAAAAAACCACTAGCCGTTGCCAACCAGAGGTGGTTGTCGATATTGCCGAGTAAGATATAGGTGATATTTAAAAAAGCAAAATCCAAAATCGTGCTGATCAGGCCGACGAAACCATAGCGGATTATCTCTCTCTCAAATACTGTTTTAACAATTTTTCTCATGCTTCTATCATACCCAAAAAGTAGCAACGAAGTCCAATAATTTTTAATAAGTTGACGAGAAATGCGATTTGATTGTAAAATATAATCTGAATTATTGTAAATTATTGATCTATAAATAGGAGGGAAGATGCTAGAAGTTGATATTGAAAATATTTTGCCATTAAACGAAATCAAGGAGAATTTTGAAAAAATCTCCGATATTGTTGCTGGAAGTGATGAAATGTATATCGCGACCGAGAACGGCTGGCCCAAAATTGTTATTACCGGCGTGCACCATTTGGAGAAATTAACAGGCAGACCTGTCTCTGAGATTATGCCTACACCTGATGAAGATGAAAGCGTTGATGAGGAAGCGCCAAAAGAGATGACTCAAGAGGAAAAGACCGCCGAGTCATTGCGTTTACGAGACAAAGTTTTAGCTGAAGCAATGGAGCCAAGTGACGAAGATGAGAGTGACGAATTGGCCGACCTTCCACCAGAGGCTGCGGCCGCCACTAAAGAAGCTTACAATAATATTGATAATTTCGTCGGCGAATCAGCTCAGGCCGCGCTCGCAGCGACCAAACAACCTGATCAAATAGAGTTCGGGACTTACGGTCAAGCCAATGATCTGCCAGCAAAATCAGATGACATTTCTCCTCTGCCATACCCCACAATACCAACCAATGACCAGCCTTTTGCCGCTGATAATAATGCCGGTACATCCGATAATCAGACGCTACCTACTACTGAGCCAGCTGCTGGACCCAACGTACCTGATCTCTCAAACATCTATCCATCTACGCCCAATACATCTGACGATGACCAATTTGAGATATTATCTACTACACCCGCCGATTCTTCACAAATGAGCCCCAATGACAAATTTGATGCTTTGCTGGGCCAATCAGCGGCACCTGTAACGCCACCAGCTCCTCAGCCAACAACCAATTGGACCAATCAGCCATTAGCCACAGATCCTTTCGCTGCACCAGCCGTCAACCCAATGCCAACGCCGCCACCACCTATGCCAGCCACGCCAAGCGATCCAGCCCCTCAAGCCAGCCCACAGGTTTATACCCAAAACTCACAGGAATAACAGTTTGTGGTTTGCATAATCC
>JBAXQZ010000151.1:0-1868 GCA_037131475.1 bacterium
AATTAAGGGAGGAATTAAGCACACAGAGTAATATTTACCACACTTAGAGTGAGGAGCCGAATCTAACTTTATATTAAAAAAAACGACCCAATTTGGGTCGTTTTTTTTAATATTTGTAGGGCTATCGAATCTCTTGCTCCTGTCGGATCGGATTGACATTTTTATTTTGCAGATAATAGCTAGTAGCAAAGGTAGCAACCAACAGGAGTAGGACAACTGAAATAATAATTATTCTGCGTTTTGTCTTCATTTGACCAGACGGATTATGAGACTCTTTTTCTCGATCTTATCAATCCAGCCAGAAAATGTCTCCTCAATCTGACCTGTCTTTGATTCAACTTTGATGATATGCCAACCGTAATCAGTGAAGATCGGCTCTGAAATTTGTCCAACAGGTGTGCTAAAAGAAGCCTCGGAAAATTCATCTACCATCTCGCCTTTGGCAAAAGGATCGAGTGAGCCACCCAGCTCGGCGCTAGTAGTGTCTTCGGAGTATTTTTTGGCAGCATCGGCGAAGGAAAGTCCTCCCTCGATTTCTTTTTTGATACCATCAATCTTTACTCGAGCTGCTTCCTTTTGTTCCGCGGTTGCGTCCGAAGCAACGCGAATTAAGATATGGCTAGCTTTCACACGAGCGATTACTGCAGTATCTAATTTGTCTCGCAACAGCTGAGTGCCGATCATCGTTTTGAACTCTTTGACAGTTAGGCCGTACAAATCGTCAAGCACCTTTGTGACCTGCTCGATACCGCCGTTTTTGTCGGCAAGATCATTAATTTTCAGATCAATCTCTGCTTTGTTGAGCTTAACCTTATGAAGCAAAGCTTCCTGCTTCACAATCTGATCTTGAATTAATTGCTCATAGACCTGTTGATCAACTTGCGCGAAATCGACACCCTCTTGCTTGGTTGAATTGTAAAAGTGATGAACATAATTTTTCTCATGCAAAAGATTGCTATAAGTGATCACATTGTAGTTCACGATAGCGACTGGGAAGGGAATGACTTTGGCAATTAGAGTCACTTCAGGAGTGTCTCGCTTGAAAGCATAGATCATAATGCCCCCGTAGATCTCGACCAATACTAGAACTCCAAAAATAATTGCATAAGTTATCTTCAACGGATTGGACCACAAAATTTTACCAACTATTTTGAGGGTTTTTTTCGTGATGATCCATGCTAGTCTCAGAAAAACAACTATTTCGCTCCAAATTTTTCGAATTTTATCAAGAATTTTTTTCATGTTTCCTTTGTATTAAATGTAATCACATTATATCATAATTTAAATTAATAATCCCCAATTTGATGAGAGAAAAATTATCAAGATTGAGACACCCGCGATTAACAAGTACGTCCGAAAGCTATTATCGGTGTGTCTAGCCAAAATTGTATAACAAAATCCGACAAAAAGATAGCAGACAATCGAGATGACGATGCTTTGATTGAGTGGGTTGATCAGAAAGTAGCTCAGGGCCAAGAAAACTTCGAGGATGACGAGGCTAAATAACACCAAATAAATAAGCCTTTTGTTACCCAAAATGCCAATTTTTTGCTCCATATATGTAAAAAGATAGGAGAATACAACCATAATAGCCAACATTATCACCCATGGTGGCAGATTGAACTGATAGAGAAAACCATAAAATGCGTACGAGGTCACAAATGAGAGAAAAATCAACAGATAAATTGGGTACGTTTCGGTAAAGATGAAATAAATTGAGACGACAGAGGACAAGATAATGAAAATATTAATCATCAGAATCTTGTTGATGAAGATAAAGGTCAGGACACTAAAGGCCAAAATAACAAGCAGGACCAATTTACGAAATACTTTGTTGTGCAAAAACGACATTAGTTAGTATTACTATT
>JBAXQZ010000152.1:0-1857 GCA_037131475.1 bacterium
AAAGATCGGTGTAGACTATCTTGCCAGCGCCGATCATGGTATGACCGACCTCGCTGTTGCCCATCTGTCCCTCTGGCAGACCGACTGCTTCGCCACTGGCTTTGAGCGTCGTATGAGGGGAATTACTCCAAAGAGAATTGAAAAATACTGGATTGGCTGCAGCGATGGCATTGTCTTTTGTCTCTTCGCGATAGCCCCAGCCATCAAGGACAATCAGTGCTACTTTTTTCTTTGAATTCATATAATCCTCAATTTTATTTAAATTAGATTCAAAGCAACGCCCCAAATTGAGGCGTTGTGTTTGAGTCTTTTTATTGCAGGTGATTAAAAGCCTTTAATCCTGGATAGATTGCATTTTCGCCAAGCTCCTCCTCGATGCGTAGAAGTTGGTTGTATTTACAAACTCTCTCAGAGCGACAAAGTGAGCCTGTCTTGATCTGTCCAGTACCCAAGCCAACGACGAAATCAGCAATTGTGGCATCCTCAGTCTCACCAGAGCGGTGAGATACGACTGAGGTAAATCCTGCTGCTTCAGCCATTTTGATCGCGTCAATTGTCTCTGAGACTGTGCCGATTTGGTTTAGTTTGATCAGGATAGAATTGGTTGCTCCAAGGTCAATCCCTTTTTGCAATCTTTTGATATTGGTTACAAACAAATCATCGCCAACAATCTGAGTTTTTTGACCCAATTTTTCGGTCATAAGTTTGTAGCCATCCCAATCATCTTCGGCCAAACCGTCTTCGATAGAGATGATAGGATATTTTTCAAGCCATTCGGCATAAAAATCAACCATCTGTTCGCTTGTCAATTTGCGACCTTCGGTGGCAAGATTGTATAATCCATCCTCATACAATTCAGTCGCTGCACCATCGATGGCAATCATGATATCCTTGCCTGGCTCGTAACCAGCGGCTTTGATTGCTTCGAGAATTACCTCAATTGCAGCTTCATTGTTGGGTAAGCTGGGGGCGAAGCCGCCCTCATCGCCAACAGAGGTATTGAGCCCTCTCTGGCCAAGAATTTTCTTGAGTGAGTGAAATGTCTCAGCACCATATCGAAGCGCTTCCTTGAAGCTTGGAGCGCCAACTGGCATAATCATAAACTCCTGCAGATCAGTCGAGTTCTCGGCATGTTTGCCACCGTTCAAGATATTCATCATTGGTACGGGTAATCGGACTGGATAGCCAGTTTGACCGATCGAAGCAAAATATTCATACAATTTCACACCTTGGCTTTTGGCCACAGCGTGGGCGAAAGCCAGAGAGATACCTAGAATAGCATTTGCACCAAGACGACCCTTGTTTTCTGTGCCATCAACCGCTATCATTTTTTCATCAAGAGAACGTTGATCACAGCTATTGCCGATCAATGCGTCTCGAAGCTCAGTATTGGCATTCTTCACTGCAGTTTCGACACCTTTGCCCATATAGCGATCTCCGCCATCGCGTAGCTCGACCGCTTCATAGCTACCAGTCGAAGCGCCAGAGGGGACTGCGGCTCGGCCAAATGATCCGTCAGCTAAAGTCAAATCGACTTCTACGGTAGGGTTGCCACGAGAATCAAGAATCTCTCGAGCAATCAAATCTTTGATTTCAAACATTTCTTCCTTTCTAATTACATTACATTCAAAGGTATTTTAACAGTAAATGACCCATTTTATCAATATCAAAAATTATTTATCCGCAACTCTTGAAAAACCCCTGCATTTCAGGTATAATTCTATTGAAGATAAAAGAATCTTGAGTGGTGCAAAATAGTTACATTTTGGCTTTGGGTCAAAAATAATTCAAGAAATAAAATTTAGAAAACAATCCAAATAGTTTATAGCGGGGTCGTAGTTCAGTTGGTTAGAACGC
>JBAXQZ010000153.1:0-1819 GCA_037131475.1 bacterium
AGTGAGTGAAATTTTGGAATATTTATGCCTATACTAAATAAGGAGATAACGCGTTATCTCTTTTTTCTGTGGGGCGCGTAATACTCCAAGTTTCCTTAATTCCAAATAAATTCATATTTACTCCACGCCACGAACGTGGTAATATCATAGAGAAAAGATGGAGGGTATGAAAATGGAGAAATGGAATGTGGAGTTTCCGAATATGGGGATTCATTTTGAACTCAGTAAAGTGGCGTTTCAGACGCCGGCACTTGGACCAATTCCGTCGATTATCATTTACTGGTATGCGGTGATTATTGGACTGGGTATCGTGCTCGGGCTGATTTTGGCGTTGCGTGCCGCAAACAAATATTTCATCTCAAAGGACTTGATTTTTGATACCGTCCTATTCGGGCTGATTGCTGGTATCGTCGGTGCGCGTGCATATTACGTGATCTTTTCGGGGGAGTTTGTCAATAAAAGTTTCTTTGATATCATTAATATTCGCTCTGGGGGGCTTGCCATTTATGGGGGCGTCATTGGCGCATTGATTTCTACGATGATTATTGCGAAAATCAACAAAGTTTCTTTCTTAAAACTGATTGATTTTTTAATCCCGTATCTCGCATTAGGCCAGGCGATTGGTCGATGGGGGAATTTCTTCAACCAAGAGGCGTTTGGGTCGCCGACGAATTTGCCTTGGGCGATGAAAAGTGAAGCGACTCTAGCGGCGGTGCATCCAACCTTCCTGTATGAGTCTCTGCTGTGTCTCGCACTCTTCTTCCTATTGATTTGGATTCGTCGCAATCCGCATATTCGTGGCATGGTCTTGGCGACATACCTTTCTGTGTATGGGGTTGGACGTGCGATGATTGAAAGTCTGCGAACGGATAGTTTGATGTTTTACGGTTTTCGCGTGTCGCAACTATTGGGGTTACTGTTCACGGTTGGCGCATTGGTCGGATTTATCTATCTTTATAAAAAAGGTGTAACGGAAGTATATGAGCCGATTGCAATTCCAGAGCCAGTCGCGGAACCAGAAGCCGAATCGGAAGCTAAATCGGAAGCTAAATCGGAAGCTAAATCGGAAGCTGACGCAGATGCGGATGATGGCTCGAAGGAAGAGAAAGAATGAAACCGATTTTTTTAGATGTCAAGAAAACGAGCAACACCAATTTAATCAAACAAATTGACTATCCCATTCTAATATTAGTGCTCTTACTTTCGAGTATCGGGATTGTGATTTTGAGCAGTGCTTTGCAGACCTTTGATGAAGGGTCTGCTTCATTTGTGAAGCAACTTGTGTTTATGACGTTTGGATTTGTCATCGCAATCCTTCTCGCACGGTTCGACTATTCTGATTATAAGGTCCTTGGTTTTTTACTCTACCTCATGAGTACATTGCTTTTGATTATGGTCAAGTTTAAACCTGTGACGCTCAATGGTGCAAAAAGTTGGCTCGACTTGCCTCTCATTGGTCGATTCCAGCCGTCTGAAATCGCGAAGATTACATTTATTATGGTGGTTGCTGTCTTTCTAGCAAGAATCAAAGATGGAGAAGGGAAATTTGGAAACAACCTCATTAAGTTAATTGTATATTCGGCGATTCCCATTTTGCTCATTGTCGATCAACCGGACTATGGGACCGCGTTGGTCTTTATATTTGTTTTAGTGGTGATGTTGTATGTGTTTGGCATCAAATTGCGATACTACTTATTTGCGATACTGGCCGCGATTCCGACGTTTGTTGGAATCTGGTTCTTTTTGTTGAGCCAAATCAGAAAAGAGCGCATCCTGGCATTTTTCAATCCAGCCACGGTTACGGATGACTCGGCCTATC
>JBAXQZ010000154.1:0-1798 GCA_037131475.1 bacterium
GGATGTAATTGCAACTCGCGAAGTTTATAAGAAAATGACATTTTGGAGCTAAATGAGAAAAATATTTTTATCATTATTTATAATACCTTTTGGTCTTAGCCTGAGTGTGCTTATATTGCTGATAAATATTCGTATTTTTGCCGCAAACCCACAAAATCTTAAGACCATTGCCGAAAAGAGCAATATCTATTCACTAATTACTGGTAACCTGAGGGATAATTTTGTAAGAGACAATAATATTACTCTCGATCAGGGTCAATCGATGGAGATTATCAACGAGACCATTAGCGATACCTCTATCAAATATGCCGCCGAGAAGTCTATCGACCAGCTTTATACCGCTATCAGAAAACAACAACCCCAGATTATCACCCTAGACTGTCAATTGCTCTACGGCTCAATTGCAAAGCAAACAGGGGTAACTCTAAATCAGGATTTGATCGACCAAAATCAAATTAAAATTGACCTGACACAAGGTACAACGCGAAAAATATTTCAAAACTTTGATCTCCTTATATATTTCGTCGGCATATGTTTGGTTATCTTGCTTCTAACGATTATTTTATTAGCAAGAAACAACAAAGAGCGCTTGATTAGCTTTTTAATCTCACTGGGGCTTGTTCTCCTGATATTATCAGCCATTCTAGTTATGCTATATTTCTTCCCCGGAAAAATATCCGCCTATAGTATCCTCAATCTTGAAGCCATGGATGTCCGCATCAGAAACGGCTTGGGCAAGATCGTACTTGCCTCAACTCAAGTCTTCGCCGTTTACGTAGTAATCGAAATAACCATTATCTTAATAATCGAGAGCGTATTTATATACCTAATCAGCTCCAAGAAAAGACCAAAAATAGAAATCCTCGGCTTCAAATAGCAAAATCAGACCGTTGGCGAATCAAGCTGAATGCGAAATGCGACTTAATACGAAATACGAAAAATACCAAATTTACGAAAATGAATGACATACTGAATACAGATCGCTCAGATAACAGATAACTGTACAGATAGTAATTGAGAAAATGAATATAGCTCACTTTTATTGTTCGACCCTGTGTTCTTGCAGGAAGAGAACTGGCTTATTCTATTTTATACAGACTTCCCCGCCTACCGGCAGGCAGGTCCACCCTCGAGCCACAAGGAGTCGAAGAATATTATTAAAATAGTCGTATCAGTGCGGCTCTATCTGTATATCTGTATTATCTGTAATCTGTCGTTGTCTCAGGCAGGTCTGCCGGTTCCACTGAGTCGAAATGACAATTATTGTTAGTATTAAAGGTAGGAATTCGTAGAAGTATTTCCGATCAACCTTTGAGCTTTCGAAAATACTCATCCAGCAAATATCTTTTGGCTGGCATTATATCGAGCTTCTCAATCTCTGATTGTGAGAACCACCCAAGTTCGCTGTGCTCATCGCTGAGTTTGAGCTCTATTGTAGGATTGATCTTGCATGAGTAGGCGATGATAAATAATTGAGAATTATGCAAGGCCATAAGCGAATCAGAGACGCCCACAATATCTCCTATTTCAACGTCATGGATCCCCAATTCTTCACCAAGCTCACGTCTCAATGTTTTCTCTACACCATCACCGATCTCGACGCGACCGCCAGGCATCTCCCAGAGATTATCTCCACCACGAACCAAAAGTATCTTGCCTTGGTGATCCTGAATAATCGCCTTGATTGTAATAAGTTGAATCATAAATGCCTTAAATTAATACGAAACAGGATAAATTTTCAATTATCAATTTTCAATTATTAAATAAATTATTAATTTATCAAATATCAAATCCGAAA
>JBAXQZ010000155.1:0-1786 GCA_037131475.1 bacterium
CAGTAATTCTCGACTTTTAGACTTAAAAGTGTTGACTTGTTTGATAAAATATGTGAAATTTACTAAAGCAATGACAAAAAACGACGTAATTGAAGTGAACGGAAAAGTAATCGAAGTCCTACCCGATTCCAAATATCGAGTTGAGATTGAGCTAGGAACGACCAAAAAGCTAGTGCTTGGTTACTTATCTGGTAAAATGAAAAAAAATCACATTCAGGTAACTGTCGGTGATTCTGTCTTGATTGAGTTTACGCCATATGACCTTGAGAAAGGTCGTGTGACACGCAGGTTCAATCCAGAGAGAAATATCGAACAAAATCGTTAGAATTTAAGTTTTTGTAGGGGAATTTTTTAATTTTTGTAATATTATAAGGGTTTTCATGAAGGTACAAGCTTCAGTCAAAATAATCTGTGATGGCTGCCATATTGTTATTCGACGCAAAATGGGCAAAACTAAAAGGTTGAGCACCAAACCAACCATTTTCGTAATGTGCAGCAAGAATCCTAAACATAAACAGAGACAAGGATAAGTTATGGCAAGAATTGCAGGTATCAACATACCAAACGACAAAAGAATCGAATACTCACTTCCATATGTTTATGGCATCGGATTATCCGTCAGCCAAAAGATACTCAGTGAGCTCAAAATTGATCCAAACATCAGAGTTAAAGATCTCACAGAGACTCAACTAGAAAAGATTCGTGATCTGATTTCACGCAAATATCGAGTCGAGGGTGACCTTCGCATGGAAGTCTCGCAAAACGTTAAGCGATTACGCGAGATTGGTGCATACAGAGGTCTCAGACACACCAAGGGTCTTCCAGTTCATGGTCAACGCACCAAGACAAACGCCCGAACCAAACGTGGCAAGAAAATCACAATGGGCTCAGGACGCAAAGCATCAGGACAAAAAACCTAATAATTAGTTTATTATAGAATTACTTTTAATATGGCAAAAACTACCAAAAAAAACGATTCCAAAAAAGTCGTCAAAAAGAAATCAAAAAGCTTAATCCTGTCTGGAAGCATCTACGTCCAATCATCTTTTAATAATACCATCATCTCTATTACAGACGAAAAAGGTGGAGTTATCTCATGGGCCTCAGCTGGCTCACTTGGATTTAAAGGTGCAAAGAAATCTACACCATACGCAGCTCAATTAGCCACCGCTCAAGCACTTGAGAAGGCAAAAGCAAGAGGATTTGCAAAGGCAAATATCTATGTATCAGGAGTTGGCTCTGGACGAGATTCAGCAGTTAGAGCCCTGACAAATTCCAGTATCGAAGTTTCAGTAATCAAAGATACTACACCAATCGCACATAATGGTTGCAGACCAAAGAAACCACGACGAGTTTAGTTTTTAAAAAGTAATCAATAAAGTAAACAATAAACCAATTAGAGAGTGAATGATATGCAGAAAAATAAATGCAAAATTTGTAGAAGAGAAGGCGAGAAATTAATGCTCAAGGGCGATCGATGCCTTACAGCCAAATGCGCCTTTGCTCGTCGATCATACGGCCCAGGCCAACATGGTCAAAATTTTCGTGGTAAACGAAGTGAATATGGCAAACAATTGAGAGAAAAACAGAAAACTCGAAAGATTTATGGCATAGACGAACAACAGTTCGCAAATTATGTAGTTATGGCTGATAAGATGGAGGGCAACAATGCCGCCAATCTAATGACCGTACTCGAGCTTCGACTTGATAATGTCATCTACCGCTCAGGACTAGCCGTATCTCGATCTCAAGCACGACAATTTGCCGCTCATGGCTTATTTAGCGT
>JBAXQZ010000156.1:0-1758 GCA_037131475.1 bacterium
TCGATGTGGGAATTGAAATTCTTCCTATGAAATCACTTCAATCCCAAATGAGTTCTGGGGTCGCTTATTTTGAGGGTGAGTTTTACAACGTTATTCGTCAAGGTCGAGGCGTCCCGGCGGTTCCCCTTGTGATTATCGGGATAGAATCCTGAGGATTTGAAGACTTAACAACAAGTTGCAAAAGTCGGTATTCTACCGTCATTAAAAAGAATCCAAAATAATTATGATGTTGGGCTAAGATGATTCTTGCATTTGATCTCAATAATTATGTAGTTTGTGGTACAATTTGACAGATGAAGTGTCATACACAAAATAGAAAGAAATAAGCTTACGAACATGTACTTTGGTGCTCTAACAATCAAACTAGTACAAATTTGTTCTACTAAAAGTGTCTTCAATTTGATAGCTTCATTAATCACAAAGGTTTTGATAAAATTTAGCTATGGCAGAATTTTTTATTTGGTTATCTAGTAATCCTTTTGCGACATCTGCGTTAATAGTATCTTTCGGAGTAGTGGTTACGGCTATCACGATGATATATTTGGTTGCTTTTCTTCAAGGGCGAAGTATTTCTTTTTGGCCACCTCGCATTGGAGAAAAACCTAACAAAACTCAAGGTCAAAAACCTAAAATTGATCGGGAAATAACTCATCCTCAGCGCCAAGATGAAAATGAAGACTTGCACTCTAATCCCATTATTCAAAAGGGAATGACCGTCAAGACGGCTTCTGGTCAAAGATTGACAATTGAATCAAACTTCTATGGGGGAGCAAATGCTACTTTATATCGTGCTAAAAACTCTCAGGGAGAAAATGTTATTGTCAAAGTTTTTTGGCGAGGTCTTATGCCTAGTTCTCCCGCTTGGGACCTTTTCAGTCAAGAGCAAAGAACAGCAGAAATTTTGACACATAGAAATATCGTTAAGATTTTTGACAGGGGGTTACAAGGTGGTTATCCTTTTATAGTCATGGAGTATTTTGCTGGGGGAACTCTCCGCGACTGGCTTCGGACACATGACCATATCCCAGGATCTGACATTCTTGCCATTGCGGGACAAGTAGCAGATGCTATTGATTTCGCACATTCACGGGGCGTGGTACATAGAGATATTAAGCCTGGAAATATTTTGTTTGAATCTGATCCACATAGCAGAGTTGCTCTTGGAGATTTTGGGATAGCTCGAATCTTTGGAGCAGTTGAGAGAGATATAACAGCAGCAGGGGGAGAATTTATCGGTTCTCCTGGCTATCTTGCACCTGAAGCGTTTGAAGGGCGCGAACTCTCTACAGCAACCGACATATATAGTTTTGGCGTAGTACTATATGAAATGATTACAGGCAAGATTCCATTTGATGAATTCCAGGAAGTTTATGCAATCTTACAAATTAAAGTAAGTCAAGATGCACCTAATATTCGTGCATATCGTAAAGGTGTCTCAGTGGAAATAGCAGAAAGACTCTCCTTAACTTTGAGTCGCAGTTCAAATAAGCGACCCAAATCTGCGCTGGCAGTGTTGTCAGGAATTGAAACTCAAATAGGAAAACTTTAAGCAATCCAATTTGGCATTACATGTTGGTGTGCCATCAGACCAGGGTAATGATCTTATATCATTCATCCATGAATAATCTAGTTACCTAGAATTACCGACGAACTTCCGAAACATATTCGTTACCAATTATTGCATCGCACGGCATCCGCTATTATTGAAGCCAAGTGTTTCAATGCACCATATGCCGCAATGATTGTACACTCTTTCAA
>JBAXQZ010000157.1:0-1594 GCA_037131475.1 bacterium
TTTAATTCTTATAAGGCCATCTTCGCTGACAGTGCTTTCTATATACTCGGCTGCCTTTACGATAGATTCTTTGATTGTATCTTTTGCGCCATCTTTTTTCTCGACGACACAATCCAATATTTCTGGATGTTGTTTGGCATAAGCACTAACCGTCCTAATAAACAAAGGCGTGGTATCCCGTGAAAAATAGTTTGTATATTCTCTCCAACCATTTTGCCATAAAATACCTGAGGCAGCACTCAGTCCAAGCTTTGTCAATAAACCTAACTGCTCGTTATTGTAAATCTCACGATGTTCAGTGTGCATCCGTCCTGGCTTCTCCCCCGAATTCCAAACGCTCTCTACTCCTTGAAATTGAGCCAAGGTTAAAATCGCTTCTCGTGTTATTTCGCCTCGTCCAACCATCAATAAATCTTCAGCAGTAATGGCCATATCTCTAGTCCAAACATCATTTTCTCCACCGAACAATTTCCCCGTGCTAGTTTTTATTGCTGACCCTTCTCTTTTAAGCCCTCCTAAATCCTGCAATGAACTTGGCGGTCTTATTCCATCTGTTTTTTCCGAATTAGCCAAAGTCTTATATTTTTCTGCTTGAGAAAACTGGGTCTGTCCGTCTGCAGATTCGCTTTCATCAGAATTTTGTAGTTTGTTTTCTGCCATGATTAATCCTCACCTTTATTTATAGCCATCTTACCACAAGTGGTTATTTTTAATTAATCTCGAGTTTATCCTCGATCATTTCCCAACTCTCCTCGCCTTTGAAAAGACCGTATTTCTGCCAAACTTTTTCTCGTTCAATATATTTATGGTCATAAATACCGTAATCTTCTCGGTATTTTTCTGGGGTTAGATTAAACATGAGCGCATTTGCCCCAGCCAAAAGCCCTCGGTGTCTCCCCTTTTCATTATCAAGTGTTTCAAGGGCGGTTGTAACGGGAATCTTAATCTCAGGCATCATTAATCGCGCAACGGCAATATAATTCAAGGTCAAACGAATCTTTTCATCAGGCTCCATCCAAGACGAAACTGCCCGAGATCCGTCCTTAGTCATTTCTTCTACGGCCAAAGGTGTGCTCTCAGCCTTTAGGTATGGTCCGGCTGATAACATGGGAATGCCAAGCTTCTGGACGAGCAATAGATCATCGGCCAGATCAGCCTCACTTTGACCAGGCAATCCAATCAGACTCCCGGTGGCGAGATAATATTTACTAGCGATTTGATTCTGCAAACTCTCTAGTCTTGTTTCCCACGAATGATTGGGGTGTAGTTTGTGATATAGTTTATCGTTTGAAGTTTCAAATCGGAAAAGTGATCCACTGGCCCCGGCCTGGCGGGCTTCTTGGTAAAACTCCTTACTGCGCTCCCCGACAGAGATAAAGACGAATACTCGAAATAGTTTTTTGATTTGAGTAATTATTTCAATTAAATCTGCGTCGCTATAAAATAAATCTTCTCCGCTTTGCAAAACGATTAATTTATAACCCTCATCTTCAACGGCGAGCCTAACCGACTCAATGATATCCTCTTTCCCCATCCTGTATCGTTTTATTTTTGAATCCTTTCGAATCCCGCAATAGAGGCAATTGTTCTGACT
>JBAXQZ010000158.1:0-1586 GCA_037131475.1 bacterium
TGATTTGATTTCAAAAATATTCCTACTCTTCTCAAATAAATAATTGTTGATATTTTTCTTTAAATTTTTTTTTGTGATAAACTTAAAAATAGATAATTAAAAAAGGAGTTCTTGTGAATGGCGAATCTGGAATGATCCCAAATGATGCAATTAATTTAAGTAATACAAAACCTCAGTCCGAGCCAGTGGCCGAAGAAGTTACTGTTGATGTAGCTAATAATACCGATGAAAGATATGAGCAATCTCAACGAACAATGGCACATTTATTTGATCAGCTCCTCGAAAGACATGAAAGAACTAATGGTTTTTTAACTAATGATGAAGATTTAGATATTGTAGCGTTCGCGCTTTCGATGGAACAAATGGATAGATTGCATGAATATTATCAGAGAAAGCATAAAAATCCTCAGCTTCTTCTCGGGCCAGACAGAGTCGGCGGTCCCGCAGGTATGCTCTTGAATCGAGCATGGGAAATTGATAGGCTCAAAAATACTGAAGATCATCGAAATTTTTTAAGGCCAGAGTTAAAAAGTCCTGAATATTCAGAGTTGGATCGTTGGAAAAAATATCTTGATGATAAACATATCAAATATACTGATCACTATCAGTTTAGAGAGGTCGTTGAATAGTGCTGGATCTCATCATTTAGACCTTTTAATTTGATTTTTCTCTTCCTTCAATTTCATGACTACTACTATCGCATCCCTCAGTAAATCATCGACTTGTGTTGCATCGAGATTGAGCCTTTTTGGTGTAGGTCTTCATAATATTTCTCGATATGTGATACAATTACCAAATAAAAGTTTAAATCATTTTAAATTAGGATAAATTATTCAATGCATTTTTCTCTTGTGTATATCACTGATTGGTTGGTTCAATATGGCTACTTCGCGATTGTTCCTTTTGTGATGCTTGAGGGGCCGATCGTCACCGTCATCAGTGGCTATCTCTGCTCGATCGGCGTCTTCAATATTTTGATTGTTTATTTTGTGATTGTCGCGGCTGATCTCACAGCTGATTGTATTTACTACGCATTTGGAAGGTTCGGCAAGTTAACCTTTCTAGCTCACTATGGAAAGTGCATTGGTATTGATCCAGCTCGAGCGATAGAGCTTGAGAAACATTTCGAAAAGAACGGTGGCAAGACTCTTTTTCTCGGCAAAATTTCTCATGGCGTAGGGGCAATATTTTTGATTGCTGCCGGCCTCGCTGGTATGCCATTTTGGCGGTTTGTCTGGTACAATCTCCTCGCAACTTTAATAAAGTCATTAATACTTCTCCTGATTGGATATTTTTTTGGCCAAGCGATGCTAAAGATTAATTCCTTCTTGCAAATATTTACTGTTGTATCAATTTGCGTTTTAGTGGCTTGTGTGATTATATATTTGAAATATTATTCAGGCAAAAGCAAAAATGTCTCAAAATGAATTAATCGAAAAATCAATTCAAACAAAGAACGGAAAGATATATTATTATCAGTCGGCATTTAAATCTGAGAAGCCGACGATTGTTTTTTTGCATGGACTCACGGCAAACCACACTCAAGTTTTGAAGATTACGAAAATATTGGAGGGGAAGGGTTATTC
>JBAXQZ010000159.1:0-1568 GCA_037131475.1 bacterium
TTATTTTTCAAATACTTTTTCTGATGAAGCAACGCTAATTTAATATTCATATAATAGAAGATATATTTAGCTTGTTGGTGATTCTATGAATACAATATTATATAATATTAGTAATGTTAGTCAATAGTTACAAATAGGAAATTTTACGGTAATATATGCATATGAAATACAAACGAATTCTTTTAAAAATTTCGGGTGAGACGTTGTTGGGCAATGATCATAATATTGATCCAGCTACTTGTGATTTTGTGGCGAGCGAGATAAAGCAACTTGTGGAGGCCAAAGTTGAAGTTGCGATTGTCTTGGGCGGTGGAAATATTTTTCGTGGCAAGGCGGCTGAGGATCATGGTATGAAACGTACGACGGGGGACTATATTGGAATGCTAGCGACTGTGATGAATTCTTTGGCTCTGCGTAGTGCATTTGCTAAGATTGGGGTTGATAGCAGGGTCATGTCGGCCCTGGATATGCCAAAAGTTTGTGAGCCGTTTATCAGAGACAAAGCAATGCGTCATCTCGAGAAGGGCCGAGTCGTCATCGCCGCGGCTGGAAGCGGAAATCCATATTTTTCAACGGATACAGCAGCGGCAATTCGTGCCTGTGAGCTAGATTGTGAAATTGTTTTCAAAGCTACGAAAGTAGATGGTATTTATGACAAAGATCCAAAAAAATACTCTGATGCTATTAAATTTGATCGATTGTCGTACTTGGATGTAATCAACAAGAAGATTGAAGTCATGGACAGTACCGCTATCGCGCTTTGCATGGATAATGACCTTCCGATTTATGTCTTTGAGTTGATGAAGCATGGCAATATCAAGCGAGCGGTTATGGGTGAGAAAATGGGAACAACTGTGCAATAAATTTAGTTTTAATTACAATTATTAAAAAGTCTGTATTAGCGTAAAAAAGGAGTATATATGATCGAACAAATAGTAAAAGAAGCCAAACCCAAAATGCAATTGGCTATTGGTAAATTGAGCGATGATTTGCATTCTATCCGCACTGGTCGGGCAAATGCGAGCTTGCTTGATCCAATTATGGTGTCCGTTTATGGCGCACAATCCGCAATCAAAGAGGTTGCGAGTGTGACCGTGCCTGAGGCAAATCAAATTTACATCAAACCATGGGACCGCAACGTTCTTTCCGGCATTGAAACTGCAATCCGCAATAGCGATATTGGACTTTCACCGATAAATGATGGTACTGCGATACGTCTAGTGTTGCCACCAATGACTGAGGAACGTCGCAAGGCTATTGCTTTGCAAGCCAAAAAATTTGGTGAAGAGGCGAAAGTTGTAATCCGCAATATTCGCGGTGAAGTTTGGGGTAAGGTCCAATCTGCTGAGAAAAAAAGTGAAGTAACCGAGGACGATCGATATTGGGCAGAGGACGAGCTCAACAAAATCACCAATGAAATGAACAAAGAAGTTGAGAGAATTGTCGGCGAGAAAGAGAAAGAAATACTGAGCATATAATAAAATTAGATTAATTTAGGGGTTCAATATGGTTTTAACAATCATCGCATTTATATTTGTCTTGGGCTTGCTTGTCACAGCTCATGAATT